>JANNDF010001160.1:0-4835 GCA_031387445.1 Planctomycetia bacterium | reverse complement strand
AGTGCGATTTCGGAAGAACCGAAACGACCCAAGAAACCCCGCCCCGGTCAGCCCGGCCTGTTCGACCAACTGGAATCGGACGACCCGTTCACCCCGCGGGCGGACAACTGGAACGCCACGTACACGCTCATCGACACCGACGCCGACTTCAAAGCCTTCCTGAAGGAGTTGAAGAAGCAGAAGCGGTTCGCCATCGATTTGGAGACGACCGGGCTGGAGCCGGTCGGCGCGTGGATTGTCGGGTACGCGATCAGTTGGGAAGCCGGGAAGGGGTACTACTTGGCGGTGCGGGGCAAGGCCGAGCAGTTGCTCGACCCGGACAAGACGCTGACCGCCCTCAAGCCGATCCTCGAAGACCCGACCGTGGCGAAGGTGAACCACAACATCAAGTACGACCTGCTGGTGCTGCGGGCGAACGGCGTGAACCTGGCGGGCGTGGCCGGCGACTCGATGATCGCCCACTACCTGTTGCACAGCGGCGACCGCTCGCACGGGTTGGACGCACTCACCAACGCCTACTTCGGGCACGCCAACATCTCCATCAGCGAACTGATCGGCAAGGGGAAGAAGCAAATCACGATGGCCGAGGTGCCGACCGACAAGGCGGCACAGTACGCCGGCGAGGACGCCGACGCAGCTTGGCGACTCACGGCGGTGCTCGAACCGGAGTTGGTTGTAGGTCCGGCTGTGCCGGACGCCGCTCCCGTGTCCGGCTCAGCCGGACCTACGAGCCTCCGCACCCTCTACGACACGCTCGAAATCCCGCTCATCGACGTGCTGGCGGAGTTGGAGTTCAACGGCGTACTGCTCGACTTGCCGCTACTCGCCCGGCTCGGGCAGGGCATGGGCGAACAGGCCGCGGCGCTGGAAGCGAAGATTCACGAACTGGCCGGAAAGACGTTCAACATCAGCTCGCTGAAGCAACTGCAAACCGTCCTGTTCACCGAACTGAAACTGCCGGTGCTGAAGAAGACGGGCATCAAGGGCGAGCCGAGCACCGACTCCGAAGTGCTGGAAAAGCTGGCCGCGATGGGGCACGAACTGCCGAAGACGCTGCTCACCCACCGCAAGGTGACGAAGCTCAAGAGCACCTACGTCGATGCCCTGCCGCTGCTGGTGAACAAGGCCACCGGCCGCGTTCACACGTCGTTCAACCAGACGGTCACGACCACGGGGCGGCTCAGTTCGTCCGACCCGAACCTGCAAAACATCCCGATGCGGACGGAGCAGGGCCGCGAAATTCGTCAGGCGTTCGTCGCCCGCCCCGGCTGGCAGATCCTCACCGCCGACTACTCGCAAATCGAGCTGCGGCTGCTCGCCCACTTCTGCGACGACGCGGTGCTGAAGTCGGCCTTCGCCGAGGGCACCGACATCCACACCCGCGTAGCGTCCGAGGTGTTTAAGGTGGCCGCGGCGGACGTGACGAAGGAGCAGCGCGGCATCGCCAAGATGGTCAACTTCGGCGTGCTGTACGGCATGAGCGCCGCCGGCCTGTCGGTGCGGTTGAGCATCGACAAGAAGACGGCGGCCAAGTTCATCGACGACTACTTCGCCCGCTACCCGACCGTGCTGGCCTACCAGGAGGGGGTGTTGAAGCGGGCGCGCGAGACGGGATACGTCGGCACGATCCTCGGCCGGCGGCGGAAGTTCGACCCCACCGCCATCCGCCCGCGGAGCACCTACGACCAGCGGAACCAGGCCGAGCGCGAAGCGATCAACCTGGAAATTCAAGGCAGTGCGGCCGACCTGCTGAAGGTGGCCATGCTGAACATCCACCGCCGGCTGAAGGCGGAGAAGCGGCAGGCGCTGATGATCCTGAGCGTGCATGACGAACTGGTGTTCGAGGTGCCGCCGGCGGAGTTGGCGGACGTGGCCGCCCTCGTGCGGCACGAGATGACCACCGCGATGACCTTCGGCGTGCCCCTGCAAGTGGACGTTGCCGCCGGCCCGAACTGGCTCGACGTGGAGGACGTGGCGTGAGCGCGACCCGCGAGCGACGAACCGCATCGGGGGAACGAACAGCGCCCACCTCTCCCCGGCAGGGAGAGGTGGGTCTGGTTGAAGCGTCGCAACAGTGTTCGTGACGTGGGACGGAGGTCGTGGGATGACCCGCAGTGAACTGCATGACGCCACCGTAGACCGCCTCTTCGAGGCGATCCGCACCGCCCCGTCGTTGCGCCCCACGTATCACGTGTTGCGGCGTGTCATCTGGGCACCGGACATCGACTTCCCGAAGTCCGAGCACCTGTTCGACATCGTGCTGACCCACGGCACGCCGAGTTTCACCGTCGAAGGTGATGTCACTCGGCTGACCGGGCGGAACGGCGTAACCACGGTGATCGACGTGCTGGGTGAGGACATCGAGGCGGAGTTTTACGACAAGCCCTGGGATCTTCAGCAGAGCAGTACCTGCGAGTATGTACTGTTCGACCCGTCGGGCCTGTCGATGCTGCCGAACCTGGATGTGGCGGAGAAACGGGACGGTGAATTCCACCGCGCTCGCTCGACCAGATACGGTGTGTTCTTCAGCATGGCAGGGTTCCGGCTGGACGTTCACGGGGCAGAGTTCACCGTCTCGCGGTGTGGTCGGCCGTGGGTCGAGGAGGATCTGCTGAAGTGCCGCAAGGTGTTCGAGAAGAACCCGAACCCCGCGCTGGCAGAGAAGATTCGACAACTGGAGGAGAAGGCTTTGCAACCGATGCGGGAGCCGGACGAATGACCATTCCCCGCAAACCCGTGTTCGGGCTGATCGGCGGCATCGGGGCGGGGAAGTCCACCGCCGCGGGGTGCTTGGCCGCGCGGGGCGGGTGCATCATCGACTGCGACAAGCTCGGCCATGTGGCGCTCGAACAACCTGAGGTGAAGGCGGAACTGCGGGCGCAGTGGGGTGACGCGGTCTTCAGCCCGGACGGGAGCGTGAACCGGCGGGCCGTGGCGGGCGTCGTGTTCGGCACGCCGAGCGAGCGGGAGTGGCTGGAAAGCGTGGTGTTCCCGGTGATCGGCCGGCTGGCCGACGAACGGTTGAGATCAGCCGACGCCGACCCCGCCGTGCGGTTCAGCGTGCTCGACGCGGCCGTGCTGCTCGAAGCCGGGTGGAAGGACCGCTGCGACCGCGTGCTGTACATCGACGCCCCGCGGGAGTTGCGCGAAGCCCGCCTCGCCGCCCGTAGCGGGTGGACGGCCGCCGACCTGACCGCCCGCGAGACCGCCCAGTGGCCTGCCGAAGTGAAGAAGCGACACGCCGACGCCGTCGTGGTGAACGACGGCACCCGCGAGCAATTACAGGAACGCATCGATCACGTCTTAACGGATTGGATCGGGGGGGATTGACGATGGCCGACGAGCAGACCGAACTGAAGCCGACCCGCAAGCCGCGACCGCGGCCGAAGCCGCCCGACGCGTCGGAGCCGGCCGAGAGCGGCAACGGGTTCGACGCCGCCGGGCAGGCCGAGCCGCCGGCCGTTGGCGTTGTACCCACGGACCCGAACGAGCGGGGGTTCACCGCCGACACGAACACGCGGTACGAGGAGATCAAAAAGGGCAAAACGTACATCACCGACTTGCAGCAGATGAGCCTCACGCAGTTGCAGAAGATGGCCCGCGACGACGGCATCGAGAACGAGGAGTGGGTCGGGCTGAAGAAGCAGGACATCATCTACCGCATCCTGAAAGAGCGGGTGAAGCAGAACGGGCTGATGCTCGGCGAGGGCACGCTGGAGGTGCTGCCCGACGGGTTCGGGTTCCTCCGCAGCCCCGATTACAACTACCTGCCGTGCCCGGACGACATCTACATCTCGCCCAGCCAGATCCGCCGGTTCGGGCTGCGCACCGGGTGCGTGGTGGCCGGCACCGTTCGCCCGCCGAAGGAGGCCGAGCGGTACTTCGCCCTTTTGCGGGTGGAGGCGGTCAACTACACCGACCCGGAACAGCAGCAGCAGAAGGCGGTGTTCCAAGACCTGACCCCTCAGCACCCGAACAGCCGGCTGAATTTGGAGCACGCCGGCGGGCCGACGAGCGTGCGGGTGATCGACCTGATCACGCCCATCGGCAAGGGGCAGCGGGGGCTGATCGTCGCCCCGCCCCGCACGGGCAAGACGGTGCTGCTGCAACAGATGGCGAACGCCGTCATCGCCAACCACCCGGAGTGCTACGTCATCGTGCTGCTCATGGACGAGCGGCCGGAAGAGGTGACGGAGATGAGCCGGAACGTGAAAGGCCCGCGGGTGGAGGTGGTGAGCAGCACCTTCGACGAGCCGACCGCCCGGCACATCCAGGTGGCCGAGATGGTGGGCGAGAAGGCCAAGCGGCTGGTCGAGTTCGGCAACGACGTGGTGATCTTCCTCGACAGCATCACGCGGCTGGCGCGAGCGTACAACAACGAGGCACCGAGCAACGGTAAGCTGCTGTCGGGCGGCCTGGACGCCGAGTCGGTGCAGAAGCCGAAGCGGTTCTTCGGGGCCGCCCGCAACCTGATCGAAGGCGGGTCGCTCACAATCTTGGCGACGGCACTCATCGACACCGGCAGCAAGCTGGACGACGTCATCTTCGAGGAGTTCAAGGGCACCGGGAACATGGAGGTGCATCTCGACTGCCGGCTGATGGACCGCCGCGTGTTCCCGTGCGTGGACGTGAACGCCAGCGGCACCCGCAAGGAGGAGTTGCTGCGGAGCGAGGAGGAGTTGCGGATGGTCCACGTGTTGCACAAGGTGCTGTCTGATATGCACCCGGTGGAGGCGATGGAACTGCTGCTCAAGCACATGGGCAAGCAGAAGACGAACGCCGAGTTCCTCAAGGTGCTGGGGGTGGGGTGACCAAAGTACTCCGCACCCGCCGGG
>JANNDF010001140.1:0-7076 GCA_031387445.1 Planctomycetia bacterium | reverse complement strand
TGAAGGGGCGACCGTCGCTCACGCTTCCGGCTCGTCGGGTCTCGCTCAAATGGCGATGGACGCCGTGACCAGCGGCAAGGTGAAGTTCTTCCCCGAGCGGTACGCCAAGACGTACCTCGACTGGCTCGGCGAGAAGCGCGACTGGTGCATCAGCCGCCAACTCTGGTGGGGCCACCGCATCCCGGTGTGGTCGATCGAAGTGACTCTCCGTGACGATACCCTGACGAAGCTCAACGCAACCAAGAAGGCAATGTCGCTTCTCACGGAGAAGGAAGACAAGTACGCAATGCACAAACTGCGTCTGGAAATTGCTTCAGCAGCCATCGACGACGATTACCAGATCCGCCACCCTAACTTGAGCGACAAGGAGCGAGCAAACACGCTCACCGATTTCGTGCGGCAAGGGAATCAACGGCAGTACTTCGAGAATATCGAGCTACAGCATGATGTGGATCAAGAACGAAAGGTGATATCCCTGCATTTCTGCGACAAGGGCGGCTTCGACCCCATTACATCCAAGCTGGGACAGTACGGCTGCTATCAATCCGAAGACGTGCTCGACACCTGGTTCTCGTCCGCGTTGTGGCCGCACAGCACGCTCGGCTGGCCGGAGCAGACGCCGGAGTTGAAGAAGTACTACCCCACGTCCACGCTCGTGACCTCGCGGGACATCATCACCCTGTGGGTAGCCCGCATGGTGCTGACCGGCATCTACAACACGGAGGAGTTGAAGAAGCAAGGCGTGGTGAAAGACTCGATCCCGTTCCACCACGTGTACATCACGCCGAAGGTGTTGGACGGGTTCGGCGAGGGGATGAGCAAGAGCAAGGGCAACGGGGCCGACCCGCTCGACATCATCGACCTCTACGGAGCCGACTCGCTCCGCTACTACATGGTGTCGATGGCCGGCGAGACGCAAGACAGCCGGATGCCGATCTCCAACGTGTGCCCGCACTGCGGGGTGCTGAACCCGCAGAAGAAGGAGCACCAGGCGGGCCGCACGAAGAAGATGAACTGCTCCGGGTGCAAGCAGGCGTTCCGCCCGAGCGGGCCGTGGCTCGAAGAAGACCCGGAGTTGACGACGGCGAAGGCGGCGAGCGACCGCTTCGAACTGGGCCGCAACTTCGCCAACAAGCTGTGGAACGCCACCCGGTTCATCCTGATGAACCTGGAAAGTACTCCGCACTCTCCGAGTGCGGTTGGTTCGGAACCGCACTCGGAGAGTGCGGAGTACTTTTCCACCACCGAAGACCGCTGGATCGTGTCGCGGCTGGCCACCACCGCGAAGGCGGTGACGGCGGCACTCGAAGCGTACAAGTTCGCCGACGTGGCGAAGCTCATCTACGAGTTCGCGTGGAGCGAGTTCTGCGACTGGTACATCGAGATGAGCAAGGCCCGGCGGTCGGACCCGGCGTGCCAGCGGGTGCTGGTGGGCGTGCTTGATGGCATCCTGCGGCTGGTGCATCCGGTGATGCCGTTCGTGGCGGAATCGCTGTGGGAAGCTCTCGGCGAGGTTGCCCCGACCCGTGGGTTCTTCACGCCCCAAAGTACTCCGCACTCTCCGAGTGCGGTTCCGAACCAACCGCACTCGGAGAGTGCGGAGTACATTCGGGCGAAGGCGGAAGAAGCGGTGTGCATCGCCGCGTGGCCGACGTACCCCGACGCGCTCATCGACACCAGCACCGAATCGGCCATCGCCCGGATGCAAGAGGTGATCCGCGGGGTGCGCGAACTCCGCAACCGTTACAGCCTGGACAAGACCCCGCTCACGCTCGCGGTGAAGTGCAGCGATGCGGTGGCGAAGGAGCTTCAGCCGCTGTCGCCGTTCGTCATCCAGCTCGGTGGGCTGAGTGGGTTCGAGTGCGGGCCGAACTTGACCAAGCCGAAGCAAGCCGGCAGCGTCGTGACCACCGACTTCGAAGCTTATGTGCCGCTCGCCGGGCTGATCGACCCGGCCGCCGAAGCGAAGCGGATCGAGAAGCAGGTCGGCGACATCCGCAAGCAACTCGACGGCATGGCGAAGAAGCTGGGCGACGAGAAGTACGTGCGGAACGCCCCGCCGGAGGTTGTGGCCGAGACCCGCGAGAAGGTGGCCGAACTGGAGAAGCAGGTGGTTGTGTTGGAAGGGAATCTGAAAGATCTTCAATAAAACCGGACACGGATGACACGGAAGAAGCAGGGATGAAGAGGATCAAGACAAGTCATTTGTTCTGATCCTCTTCATCCCTCTTGTTCCGTGTCATCCGTGTCCTTCTTTTCAAACTCTTCTCATCACCCTTTCGCGTTCAGCTTCAGGCTGGCGTCGTCGGCCACGTTCACCCACACGTGGACGTGCGGGCAGCCGCGGAAGTGCCACACGAAGCTCGGCCCCTCGATCCGCCAGTTGTCCCACACGTCGTCGAAGCCCACGTCCTCGTCCTCGAAGAAGCTCAGCTTGCACTTGTCCAGCCCGCCTTGGGCCTTCAGCATCGTCACGCACTCGTCGCGGTCCTCCGTGCGGAACGGCTCGATAAGCGTTTCCAGCACCTTCTGGAGTTCCTTCCGCACGTCGCCGGTCAGTTCGGAAATCAGCAGGCCCGGTTGTTCCTTCGCCTTGTCGCCCTTGAAGCCCACCGCCGCCTCGGGCGGACTCTTCTTCACCCGCGACGCCTTCTTCTGCTTGTCGTCGAGCAGGGTGTACACCTTGTTCGCGGCGAGCGCCTGCGGCCAGAACACGTTGTCCGGGTGGTCCTTCTCCTCGGTGAAGTTCTTGCCCGCGTGCCCGTAGAAGATCGGCCCGCCGAACGCCACGCCCTTCTCGGTGTTGCCGTCCGCCCGGATGGTCTGGTGCCGGCCGGTCATCACGAACTCGAACTTCTCCGTGCCCGGCTCGCCGAACAGGGCGATGCTCTGGGCGGTGCCGAACGCCTTCCCGCCGTTGTCCTGTTCCAGTTGCTTAATGAACCGCTTGTGCCAGTCCGGGTTCACCAGCCCCTTGAAGATGTCGCCGACGATGCCCCGCTGCTCCTTGGTGAAGAACTCGCTGTTCAGCGTGTGCTTGGTGATCTGCCAGTTGTTCGACACGAACGAGCGGAGCAGGCCGCGGTCCTTGTCCTTGTGGTCCCAGGCGAAGCAGATGTCCTTCTTCTGGTCGGCGGTGAAGGTGTCGTACAGCGCTTTCACGGCGGTCTCGGCGGCCGACTTGACGGTCGGCCCGGCGACGGCGGGGGTGTCCTTCGCGGTGGCGAACAGCGGGAAGGCGGCGGCGGACGCGGCGGCGGCGGCGGCGGACTTGAGGAACTGGCGGCGATCGGCACTCATGGCGATCCCTCGGAGGAGAGGACGGGGCGGGCCGATGGAGCATACGGGAGGACGGATGAGGGAGCAAGGAACAACACACATGCTCCCCCTCTCCCGCCCCAGGGAGAGGGGGCCGGGGGGTGAGGGCCTGTATAGACTCCCACCACCCCGCCGAGGACATCTCCATGCGTCCGCTCGCGCTCCTCCTGCTGCTCCCGCTCGTCGCCGTCGCCCAGCCGCCCGACTTCCCCGCCCCCAAGACCTTCCCGCCCGACGAAGCCACGCTGACCAAGATCAAAGAGAAGTTGGACGCCTTCAGGGATGCGGCCATTTTTACCGCCGACCCTGACGTGGACGTCTACCTGAAGGCAGTACAGTGGACCGTCGATCTTGAGGAATGGTACTCAGACAAGTCCGCTCAGCAGACGCTGGCAGTGCTGGACGCAGGTCTGGAACGAGCGAAGAACGCCGCCAAGAAACCTTGGCTAGAGGTGCGGGGAAAGCCGATTATCCGCGGGTACACGTCGTTTGTAGATTGGTCGATTCAACCGTACTCAATTCGCTATCCGGACGACTACGACCCAAAGAAGAAATACCGCCTGGATGTCGTGCTGCACGGCCGAGATGCCACTCTGACCGAAGTGAAGCTCATCGCTGGAAAAGAGGCGGCGAAGCCGGGTAAGAAGCTCGATCACTTCGAGGTGGAGGTGTACGGCCGCGGGAACAATGCCTACCGCTGGGCGGGTGAGAGGGACGTTTTCGATGTCATAGAAGCGGTGACGGGGCTTGGATCGGTGGATGAAAAACAGATTGTTCTTCGCGGGTTCAGCATGGGTGGGGCGGGCACATGGCACCTGGGGTTGCACCACCCGTTCACGTTCGCCGTCATCGGCCCCGGAGCCGGATTCAGCACCACCCGCGAGTACATCGGCGACAAGAAGTTCGGCCCACAGCCGGACTACATCGAGAAGTGCCTGCACATCTACGACGCGGTGGACTACGCCGAGAACAACTTCAACGTGCCGGTGGTGGCGTACAGCGGGGAGAAGGACAAGCAGAAACTGGCGGCCGATCTGATCGAGGCGAAGTTGAAGGGGTTCAAAGAACCGCATAGCTTCACGCACCTCATTGGCCCCGGCCTGGAGCACAAGCAGCCGCCGGAATGGCTGGCGAAGCTGGAAGAAGAGTACCAGAAGCACCTGAAGATGTCGCGGTCGGAGGCAACCCGCTGCCGGTTCGTGACTTACACGCCTAGATATTCTGGCGGCGACGCCGCCGCCACACGCGAGTTCAGCACCGGTCCCTCTGCCCAACAAAAGCAGTACGAGAGGACGGTGGTTGACGGCACGTACAAGGACGGCACGGCTGTCGTGACGACCACCAACACACGGCTGTTGTTCGTCGCGACCAACTCCCCCGTCGGACTGAAGGCACTCACCGTGGACGGCCAAGTAATCTCCGGCGAAAAGGGTGTGCCGCTGATCGTGCGCCAGAAGGATGGGTACGCCCCCGTGCTCGATTTGGAACTCGCAGACGGCAAATGGCAGATCGTGAACGGAAAAGACCAGCCGTCTCGGCGGATGAAAAGCTCGTTACTGTGTGGACCAATTGACGACGCCTTCACTGGTGAGTTCCGGATTGTGCTCCCGAACGGAAAACCCTGGCACGAGGAAGTCGCAAAGTTTTCCGACGCCCGCCGGGTGGAGTTCACGTCGAATTGGACGAAGTACTTCCGTGGAGAATTGAAGGCCATGAAGGAAAAGGAGTTGGAAAAGTCGAAGAAGTTGACTGGCACTGTCGTCTTGTTCGGTGACCCACAATCGAACCCGGTCATCGCCGAGTTCTTGCCAAAGTTGCCCATCACTTGGACGAAGGACAAGTTGGTGGTGAATGGCAAGGAGTACGACCCGAAGTCGCACCTGCCGGTGCTGATTTACCCGAACCCGTTCGGCCGCGGAGCCGGCAGCTACGTCGTCATCAACAGCGGGCACACGTTCCGCGAGGCGGACCTGCGGGGCACGAACGCGCTGCTCTACCCGCGGCTGGGCGACTGGGCGGTGCTCAAGCCGAAGCCGACGAAGGACGACCCGGCCGGGTTCGAGGTGATCGACGCCGGCCTGTTCGACGAGAACTGGCAGTTCCCGAAGATGAAGTAGGCACGACGGGACGAGCCGGAAGCGTGAGCGACGGGACGAGGTGTCGTTACCCGTCGCTCACGCTTCTCGTCAGCTTCCGGGTTGTCAGAACACCTCCTCGATCACCCGGCCGCTTGGCACCAGCCCCATGCCGGTGATCTGCTCGCTGGTCAGGCCGATGGCGTTGAACACGGTGCTGCACAGGTCGGCCGGACTCAACGGGGTGTCAGCGGGCTTGTCGGCGTGCTTGTCTGAAGTGCCGATCACCCGCCCGCCTTGCACCCCGCCGCCGGCCAGGATCGCCGAATAACAGTCCGGGTGGTGTTCGCGGCCGGCCTTGTCGTTGATCTTCGGCGTGCGGCCGAACTCGCCCACCGCCAGCACCAGCGTCGTCTTCAGCAGCCCGCGCTCGTCCAGGTCCTTCAGGAACGCCGAGAGCGTGTTGTCCAGCCACGCCGCGTGCCGGTCCTGCATGATCTGGAAGTTGCGGTAGTGGTGGTCCCACCCGCCGTCGCCGCTGTCCTCTTCCGCTTCCACGTGGTCGCTCCAGTTCACCTGCACGAACGGCACACCCGCCTCCACCAGCCGGCGGGCGAGCAGGCAGCTCTGCCCGAACCGCGTCTTGCCGTACCGCCGCACCGTCTTGTCGTCTTCCTTGCTCAGATCGAACGCGGCCCGCGATGCCGGCGACGTGAGCATGTCCATTGCCCGTCGGCGGTAGCTGTCCATAGGCGTGGAATCCGTCCGCCGTTCGGCCCCGTCGAGCGCCGCCCGCAGGGCCACCCGGTCGTTCAGCCGCTCCGGGGTGAGTTCCTTCGGCAGTTGCAGGGCGGGCACCTTCGTGCCGCTCGCCGGGTCGTACTCCAACCGCATCGGGTCGTACATCGCGCCGAGCTTGCCGCCGCCCTCGCCGATGATCGGCTTCTTCCCCTGGTGCAGTTTGCCGCCCACCACCAGGAACGGCGGCAGGTCGGCGTCGCGGCCGCTCATGCTCTTGGCCACCACCGACCCCATCGCCGGTTGCGGGGTGCCGGCGAGCGGCTTGCCGTCCAGACCCGTGCCGCCGGCGGCGCTGCCGGTCAGCCCGATGGTGCCGGCCACCCCGTGGTCGTTGGAGAGCGTCCGCAGGGTTCGCAGCACCGCGAACTGGTCCGACATCCCGGCCAGCTTGGGGAACAACTCGCAGAACCGCACGCCGGTGAGTCGCGTGGGGATGGTGGCGAACGGCCCGCGAAACTCGACCGGGGCGTTCGGCTTCGGGTCGAACGTGTCGAGTTGGCTCGGCCCGCCCCAGAGCCACACCAGCACGACCGACTTGGCCGAACCGGTGACCTTGCCGTCGGACTTGTCCTTCGCCCGGAGAAGGTTCGCCAAACTGAGGCCGAGGACGGACGACCCACCGGCTTGCAGGAACGCCCGCCGGTGGACCGACTGGCAGGTGCGTTGCGTGTGCCGACCGAGGAACAGCATGGGAGGGCCGCGGGGGGAGGTGCCGCCATTATCGGCGGAGCGGCCCGGCGGTGGTAGCGGAAATGCGGTGGGTCGCTCGGCACGGGTCTGGACGGCAAGCCGCTCGCCGGCACCCCGCAACCGGCGATGGGGTCGGTGGTGGCCAAGAGCATGAGCGGCCGCGACGCCGACCTGCCGCCGTTCCTGGTGGTG
>JANNDF010001131.1:0-2548 GCA_031387445.1 Planctomycetia bacterium | reverse complement strand
CAGGGTTGAGTTTGAACCCTGAGTTCGCAACATCTCGCCGCGACTTTTGGCCGTAAGTGTTTGTCACACTTGGCTTTGGGTCAGGCGACGGGGTGTATATTAGCCGGCGGTTCGTCGCTGTCAACCCGGCCCGCGATTTTTTCTTCTCTCGTCGTTCTCGCGGGCTTCTCGGGTCTCTCTCACTCGTCCAGCGACCAACCACCACCGCTGTCTTGTCGGCCGGGCTTCACCCGGCTTGTCTTCAATTCCGCCTGTGGAGACGAGGGGAGTCGAACCCCTGACATCCTGCTTGCAAAGCAGGCGCTCTACCAACTGAGCTACGTCCCCGGGCCGTTCGTATCCGCCGCATGTGGGTGTACCAGGATTCGAACCTGGGACCTCAGCTTTATCAGAGCTGCGCTCTAGCCAACTGAGCTATACACCCCTGCTTCGCCCCTACACTGTTTCGAGTCCGCACCGAGTGTTTCGAGGCCCACCAAACACAAGAGCCAAACCGTTTAGGTTTGGCTCTCTTCCGGCATCCGATACCCCGGTGAGAGCTACCTGTCTCCGAGAGACGGGCGAATCGTCATGTGGGGAATTCGGCATGCCATAGGCGATACACCAGGCTTGGTGAGCGGTTAGGGGATTGTAAAGGCATCGGCCGACCCGTCAAGCCGACACCACTTTTTTCCCTGGCAATGCCCCGTCGGTCGGTTCCGGACTCTTTGCCGGCGTAGCACTTCCGTCGATGCCGGTTTTCACGGATAATCGCGGGGGCCGCCCCTACTTGCGCCGGAAACCCGCCATGCCATCCCTCCCTTCGCCCGGCCGTCGCCTCCGTTCGGCCTGGGCCAACCGCCCGCTGCTCGTCCCCGGCGTGTTCAGCCCGCTCGTCGGCCGAATCGCCGAACGTCTGGGGTTTCAGGCAGTTTATCTCTCCGGTGGGGCGCTATCCGCCGGAACCGGCCTCCCAGACATCGGCCTGGTCACGCTCGCCGAGTTTGTGGCCGAAGCTCAACGCATCACGCAAGCCACTTCACTGCCGCTGATTTCCGACGCGGACACGGGGTTCGGCGAAGCCCTGAACGTGGAGCGGACGGTGAAGTTGTTCGAGGCGGCGGGGGTGGCCGGCCTTCACCTGGAAGACCAGCAGATGCCGAAGCGGTGTGGGCATTTGTCCGGGAAATCGCTCGTTTCCGCCGAGGAAATGCAGGCGAAAATCCGGGCGGCGGTGGCTGCGAAGCGTGACCCTGACTTCGTCATTATCGCCCGCACCGACGCTCGCGGGGTGACGAACTTCGACGACGCTCTCCGCCGGGCCAAGCTGTATTTGGAAGCCGGAGCCGACGCGATCTTCCCCGAGGCGATGGAGTCGGCAGAGGAGTTCGCTCGGTTCGCGGAGCAGGTGAATGCCCCGCTGCTGGCGAACATGACCGAGTTCGGGAAAGGGCAGTTGCTCGACGCGCAAACGCTTGCCGACATGGGCTATGCGATGGTGCTCTACCCGCTGACGGCGTTCCGGAGTGCGATGCGGGCGGCGGAAGGAACGCTGATGGAGGTGATGGCGAACGGCCATCAGCGGGGTCGGGTGCCGACGATGATGACGCGGGCCGAACTCTACGACCACCTGGGGTACACCGGGTACGAGCAACGCGACCGGGCGTACTTTGGCGATGAGGGGGATGTCAAATTGGCACGCGGATGACGCGGATTTCGTCGCGGAAGAACGCGCATGAAGACAGAAGAGATTTCACCGCCGAGGGCACATGAGGGCACGGGAGAAAGACAAAGAGAGTCCGGACGAACAAAGACCACCCTCCCCCGCCTTCTCTCATGTGTTCTCATGTGCCCTCGGCGGTGAATTGGCCTGAAAATTCAGCCTCATCCGCATGCCTCCGGCTCCTCCGCTTTCGGCGGCGGGGGCGGTTGATTTTGTCGGCACTTGGGCGGGCCGAACACTTCCTGAAGCACCACCGCCAGCGCGATGGCTTCTCCGCTCTTGAACAGGGCGGTCAGTTGACGGCCGACCGGGGTGCCGGATCTGCTCGACCGCGACGGGGTGAGTGTGGCCGCCATTTCCGGCCGCAGGATCGGGGCGGCGGTCGGCACCGACCCCCGCGGCGTCACCACTTTCGCCATCGGCAGTTCGTCCGGCACCACCGGGGCGGGGTCGCCCTTGCCGCGCTTGGCTGCGGGAAAAGCCGTCGGCACGTCCACCGCACGGGCCTTCTGGCGGGCCGGCTGCACGGTCGGAACCGGCGTGGCACGGGCGGGGCGGGCCGTCGGCGTCGGCTTCTGCCGCTGCGCTTCGACCGCCTGGATGTAGCGGTCGATGTCGTTCCGACGCGCCGGGGCCGGGGTCGGGTTCATGTTCGGGTTTTCGAGCGCGGCGCGGGCGCGGCGTTCCCGCTCCTTCTCGCGGTCACGCTCCTGTTGCCGGCGGTCGCTCGCCCGCTTCAGAAGTTGGGTCAAGTAGCCCAGGATCGACATCACGACGATGATGCCGAAGGTGACAATCAACCCGCCCATAGTCGCTCCTGGTGAACCGGCGGTGTGAACCGCCGGG
>JANNDF010001130.1:0-1235 GCA_031387445.1 Planctomycetia bacterium | reverse complement strand
CCCGGCGGTTCACACCGCCGGTTCACCTTCAACGCCCGCTGCCGTCGGACGGCCCGGTCTGGCCGGCGATGCCCTGCCGCATGTTGGTGTCGGCTTGCAGGTTCTTCATGTTGTAATACTCCATCACCCCGATCCGCCCGTCCTTGAACGCGGCCGCGATGGCCAGCGGGACCTCGGCCTCGGCCAACACCACTTTCGCCCGGTTTTCCTGGATGGCGGCCTGCATTTCTTGCTCCAGCGCCACCGCCGCCGCCCGGCGTTTTTCGGCTTCGGCCTGGGCCACCTTCAGGTCGGTCTGGGCCTGGCGTTCAGCCAACTGCGCCCCGACGTTCTCGCCCGGTTCGAGGCTGGCGATGTCGATGGACACGATCTCGAACGCCGTCTGGGCGTCCAGACCGGAGTGCAGCACGGTCTGCGAGATCATGCCGGGGTTGGCGAGCACCTCGCGGTGGTCGTGGGCCGAGCCGATGGCCTTCACGATGCCCTCGCCGACGCGAGCGATGATGGTTTCTTCGGTCGCCCCGCCGACCAGCCGTTCCAGTTTGGTCCGCACCGTCACCCGTGCTTTCGCCAGCAGTTGAATCCCGTTCCGGCAGACGGCGTCCAGGTACTGCTTGCCCTTCGCCGGGTCGGGGCAGTCGATCACCTTCGGGTTCACGCTCGTCCGCACGGCGTCGAGCACATCCCGGCCGGCCAGGTCGATGGCGGCGGCCGTTTTCCAGCTCAAATCCAGCCCGGCCTTGTGGGCGGCGATCACGGCCTTGACCGTTTGTAGCACCCGCCCGCCGGCCAGGAAGTGGGCCTCCAGGTCTTCGGTGTTGATGGGCACACCGGCCTGCACCAGGGCGATCTTCTGGTTGACGATCATGGTGTACGGCACCTGCCGCAGTTTCATGCCGAACATGCTCCAGATGGAGATGTTCGCCCCGGTGAGCAGGCTCTGAATCCACAGCCGCACGAAGCTGAAGAACACGAACAGGACGATCAGGAAGACCAGCGCCGCGACGCCGGCGGCGATGATCAGTACAAGGCCGACGGTGTCGAACCCGCCGTCACCCGAAGCGGGGGCGGCCCCCCCAGGAGCAGTCGGTTTCTGTGCGAACAGCGCCAGGTTGATGGCCCAGATCACGGGGGATCCTTGAGTGTGGGGAAGGCGGTGTACGATCCGCCCCGAGCGGCGGGGATGTGGGTAGTCTATACCGAACCGGGCGAGCCGTGCCCCGTAAGGGGCCGGG
>JANNDF010001128.1:0-2639 GCA_031387445.1 Planctomycetia bacterium | reverse complement strand
GTGTTGTTGCACCCCCGGCATCACTGCCGGGGTTCACCATTGGGGGCGAGTACGACGTCCGCGACCTGCTCAAGCTGCTCCTCGATGACGCCCCGTTCGACGAGTACAAGGCCGAGTACGGGCAGAGTCTGGTGTGCGGCACAGGCAAGCTCGGCGGCAAACCCATCGGCATTGTGGCGAACCAGCGGAAGCGGGTGAAGACGGCCGACGGACAGTTGCAGTTCGGCGGGGTGCTGTACGTCGATTCGTCGGACAAGGCCGCCCGGTTCATCATGGACTGCAACCAGACCCGCATCCCGATCCTGTTCATTCAGAATGTCAACGGGTTCATGGTGGGGAAAGATAGCGAGCACGCCGGCATCATCCGCGCCGGGGCGAAGCTGGTGAACGTCATCAGCAACAGCGTGGTGCCGAAGATCACACTCATCACCGGCGGGTCGTTCGGGGCGGGCAACTACGCCCTGTGCGGGAAGGCGTTCGACCCGCGGTTCATCTTCGCCTGGCCGACCGCCAAGTACGCCGTGATGGGCGGGGATCAGGCGGCCAGCACACTGCTCGACGTGCAGGTGCAAGCGCTGAAACGCCAGGGCAAGGAACCCGACGCCGACGAACTGGCGGCGCTGCGGGACAAGGTGAAGGCGAGCTATGACGAGCAGACCGACATCCGCTACGCGGCGGCGCGGCTGTGGGTCGATGCCATCGTGCCGCCGGAAGACTCGCGGGTGGCGCTGCTGGCGGCGGTGGAGGTGGCGACGCGACACGACAGCGGGCGGGCGTTCAAGACGGGTGTGTTGCAGGTGTGACGCGGGGAGACATCACACGTTCCCTCCACCCGGCGAGGCGACATCCCATGAAACCGACCACTGCCGACCGGCACCTGGCCGACGCCCGCCGGCACCTGAAGGAGAAGCGGTTCGCCGACGCCGCGGCGGTGTGCCGCGCGCTGATCGCTCGCTCGCCCGGCGTCGCCGCCGCTCACGAACTGCTCGGCGAAGCCCTCGAACAGCAGGGGCAGTCCGCCGACGCGGAGGCGAGCTACCGCGAGGCGCTGCGGCTTCAGCCCGACCGCACCGAATCGCTTTGGGGGCTGAGCTGCGCCCTGCGGAGCCAGAAGGAGTTCGCGGCCGCCGTGCCCGCCCTCCGCCGGCTGGTGGAAGTGAACCCCACCGACTTCGTCGGCTGGCACAACCTGGGCACCACCCTGCACGAACTCGGCCGCACCGACGACGCCCTCGACGCCCTCGGGCGGAGTGTGCGACTCGGCGGGTTCACGGCCGGCATGTCTCGCGCCGCCATCGCCACCATCATTCCCGGCAGCCCGCGGGCCGACAACGCCGCCGTCCTCGCCGCCCGCCGGGCGTTCACCGCCGACCTGCCGCACACCCCCCGCCCCGCCCCGCCCGGCGTGCCCGACCGCCCGGTGCGGATCGGGTACGTGTCGTCGTTCTTCCAGGATCGCAACTGGATGAAGCCGGTGTGGGGGGTGATCAACCGGCACGACCGCGAGCGGTTCGCCGTCCACCTGTTCTCCGAAGGCCCGGCCGACGCCATCGAGCACGGCTACCAGCCCGACCCGCGGGACCACTTCCACGACTTCCGCGGCCAGCCGAACGAGGTGGCGGCCGACCGCATCCGCGCCGCCGGCATCGACGTACTCATCGACCTGAACGGGTACAGCCGCACGCCGCGGCTGCCGATCTACGCGCACCGCCCGGCCCCGGTGCAGGTCGGCTGGTTCAACCTGTACGCCACTTCCGGCGTGCCCGGCATCGATCACCTGCTCGGCGACGCCGACGTCATCCCACCAACCGAAGAGCCGCACTACTCCGAGCGGGTGACCCGCCTGCCGCGGTGCTACCTCACCTACGAGGTGACCTACCCCGTCCCGGACGTGACCCCGCCGCCGTGCGTGGGCGGGAGCGGGATCACGTTCGGCTGCCTCGCCCCACAGTACAAGGTCACCCCCCCGCTGCTCGACGCCTGGGCACGCGTCCTGCAATTGGCGCCGACGAGCCGGCTGGTGATGAAGGCGACGTTCCTCCGGCGCCCGCAGAACGTCGACTGGCTGCGACACGAGTTCGTCGCCCGCGGCGTGCCGGCCGACCGGGTGGAGTTGGACGGCCCGGCCGAACACTTCACCTTCTTGCAGAAGTACGCCGCCATCGACGTGGCCCTCGACAGCTTCCCGTACAACGGCGGCACGACGACGATGGAGAGCTTGTGGCAGGGGGTGCCGGTGGTCTGCTTCGCCGGCGACCGCTGGGGGGCGCGCATCGGGGCGTCGATGATGCGGAGCGCCGGACTGCCCGAGTTCGTGGCGGCGGACGCGGACGGGTACGTCAATTTGGCGGTTCAGTTGGCGAACGACCCGGCGACCCCGGCCCGATTGCGTGAACTGCGGGCGACCATGCGGGACCGCCTGCGGGCCAGCCGGCTGGGCGACGTGACGGCGTTCACCCGCGAACTGGAAGCGGCGTACATTGCCGTCTTGAGTTGACTTGCCACATGCGAGAGGGGCGCCACTTCGAACTGGGGGCCCGTCCTCGACCACGACGGTGACGGTCGCTACGCGACACGACTGTGGGCAGTGTTCAACCCAAGGGTACTTCAGGTGTAGACTGCTTTCTGGAACCGCCGGC
>JANNDF010001060.1:0-3521 GCA_031387445.1 Planctomycetia bacterium | reverse complement strand
GCCGCCCGGCAGGCGGCACCTACTTACTTCTCCTTCAGCCCGCCCAGCCACTCGACGATCACCCCGGCCACTTCCGTCATCTGCTTGGCCGACACCTTATCCGGGGTGTCGCTCAGCTTGTGCCAGTCGGCGTAGTCGAAGTCGATGATGTCCACCGCCGGGATGCCCACGTCCAGCAGCGCCAGGTGGTCGTCCTGCACGTACTCCCCGCGGTTGAACCCGCGGGTGTACTTGAACGACTTCGCTTTCCGCTGCTCGGCGATCAGCCAGAGGGTGTTCACCAACTCCTTGGCCTTCTCGTAGGAGAACATCTCCACCCGCAAGCTCGCCCCGTCGTGGAAGCACAGGTCGAACAGCACGGCGGCGGTGTAGGTGAACCCGCGGGTCTTGGCGGCCTTCTTGTACTCGGCGGCGAAGTGGTTCGACCCGAAGAAGTAGTCGTCGCCCTCGGCGAACACGTACTCCTCGCCGTCGAACAGCACGAAGTCCACTCCCACGCCGGTGGGCAGGTCCTTCATGTGCCGGGCCAGTTCCATCATGAACGCCGCGCCCGCCGTGCCGTCGTTCGCGCTCACGAACGGCTTGTTCCAGTTGTTCTTGTTCGCCTCCTGGTCGGCCACCGGGCGGGTGTCGTAGTGGCTGCACAGGATGACTCGGTTCTTGCGGTCGGGGAACCACGACACCACCAGGTTGGTCATGCCCACCGCCTTCTGCTTCTTCTGCGTCCCCTGAAACTCCTGCTTCGTCACCTTCCCGCCGTTGTCTTCGAAGTGCTTCACCAGCAGGTCGATCTGCTTCTTCATGCCGTCCGACCCGCTGATCCGTGGGCCGATGTCGCACAACTCTTTCACGTGCTTGACCGCCCGGTCGCCGTCGAACGTCACTTTCGCCTCCGGTTTCTTCGGGTCGCGGTCCTCGGCGAACTTCGGCTTCTTCGGGTCGTCTGCCGGGGTGCCGGAGGCGAACCCGGTTCGCGTCGGTTTGGTGTCGTCGGCCGGCCCGCACCCGGCGACCACGCCGGCCACGCACGCCCACAGAATAATGCGCCGCATGGCCGACTCCGTTCCGGGGATAGGTGGTGGAATTGTAAGCGGTCGGGCGGGCGGGGCGAAAGGCGAAGTGCCGCCGCGACTACAATCAGTGTGCCGACGGAGGTGTGGCCGTGATCCAGATCGTGTACCGGGTGGTGCTGGCGGCGGTGTGGCTGTTGATCGGCGTGGGCATGTTGTTCCGCCAAGACCTGGTGCCGGCCAACATGCTCGCCGGCCGCGACGCGGTGGTCGTGACCCTGTTCGGGTTGTTGGCCCTGGCGCTGGCGGCGTACAACGTGCTCCGGCTGGTGGCGCACCTCCGAAGGCAGCAGGCACGGGAACGGGCACGGTTGGCCGCCAACCCGATCCGTCGACCTCCGACCGGCCCGCCGATGGAGCGGGAGTACATCCCGGAGTTGGACTTCACCAAGAGCGGGCCGCGGGAAGAGAAACAGCAGGAAGGCGAGCGGCCCGCGTGAGCGGGCTGGTGGGTGCGAACAGAACCAGGGGGCTGACGCCCCCCGCTCGCCCGGTCACTTCTTCACCGCCGTGAGCGGGCCGTACCACTCGGCGTACCCGAGGAACATCTCCTCGAACGTCTGGTCGCCCCACTTCACCGTCTTCTTCGGGTCGGGGTTGGCCGGGTTCTTACTGCTGTTGTCGTACCACGCGGTGTACCGCACGGTGGTGCCGGCCGGCAGGGTGATCGGGGTGGCCAGCTCGTACCGCAGTTGCCAGTTGAAGTCGTAGTGCGGCACGTCCAGCAGCACCTTCGTTTCGGTCACCTTCTTCGTCTTCGGGTCGATCACGTCGTACTCGTACCGGGCGGCCTTACCCCGCAGGTGCATGTGCGGGCTGAACGCGGTCAGCGTCACCTCCATCGGCAGCTTGAACTCGAACGCCTCCTTGTGGTTGTCGTCCTCCGGCGGGATGCTGATCTTCGGGTTGCCGAGCGGGAACACCTTCACCTCGTAGTTCGGCGTCGGGCCGAACTTGAACCCCACCTTCACCTGGTCCTGGGTCGCCGTGCCGTTCGGCGTGTAGTGGATCTGGAACTTCAGCCGCGACCCCTTGGGCAGCTTCTTGGCGAACCCGTCGGGCAGGATCTGCTTGCTGTTGCCCGGCACGTAGGCGGCGTAGTACCCCTGGCCCTCGCCACGCCGGGGGATCTCGATGTCGCCCGGCTTCTTGCCCGGCAGCACGAACACGAGGACGTGGTGGATGACCGCCCGGTCGGTGGGGACGACCTCGGCCGCCACCACCCACTTGTCTTCTCCCAGGCCGGTGTCCGCGTAGACGTTCTGGTACTCCATCACGCCGGTCGCATTGACCTTGATCGGCTCGGGGATTTGCACCACCAGGTCGGGCTTGCCGATGGCCCACTCGCCGTCGGCGTAGGTGCGGGCGAGCGGGGCGTCGGCCTTCTCCCCTTCGCTCAGGCCGTCGGCGATCCACGCCAGGAACGCCTCCTTGTCGGCGGCCGGCAGGCTGTGATCGTTCTTGAACACCCGCGGTTCGCCCGGCTTCTCCTCACCGGCCGCGTGCCACACCGGCATGCGGTCCTCCTTCACCACCTTCTTCACCATCGCCTTGTGCGCCTTCACGTCGTCGAGCGTCTCCAGGGTGAACGGCCCAACCCCGCCCTTGCGGTGGCACTCCTGGCAGTTCTGTTGCACCAGTCGGCTGGCGAAGTTGTGGTAGGTCGGTTTGGCGGCGGGGGCCTTCACGTCGGCCAGGTCGAGGGCACAGCCGGGGGCGGTGGTGGCCGCAACGCTCACTTCCTTGCCGGCCAGCACGGCGTCAATCGCGGCCTTGGCGAACGTGTGCTTCGGGGCGTCGGTGCTGTACCCCAGGCCGTACTGGTCGTCGATGGCCCCGCGGTACTTGACCGTGCGGGCGGCGTCCAGCACGAACACGTCGGTGGTGCTAGTCGCACCCAGTTGCTTGCACAGCACCCCGTTGGTGTCGTGCAGGATCGCCGCCTTCACCCCGGCATCGGCGGCCAGCTTCGCCATGTCGTCCGGCTTGTCGGTCTTCACCGCGTCGATCAGCACGAACGCCACCCCCTTCGCCGCGTACTCCTTCTCCAGCGCCGCCACCGTCGGCAGGTACTTCTTGCTGAGCGGGCAGGTGGCACTGGTGATGACCACCACCGCCGCCTTCTTGTCCTTCATCGCCGCACTCAGCTTGAACGCGGTGCCGTCGAGGGCTTTCGCCGACAGGTCCGGGGCCAGCTTGCCGACGCCCGCGTGAGCGGCCGGTTGCGGCTTCGGGGCTTCCGTCTTGTCGGCCAGTGCGACGCCGACCGTCAGAATGGCGGCGGCAAGGATTCCGGCGAGTCGCATGAGGGTGGCTCGTGGGCGGTGGGACGTCGTGTGAACACGCGGGGAGGTGAGGGTATTACACCGCAATCGGCGTCAGGGTTTCAATGGTGAACCGGCGGCGTGCGCCGCCTGGGTTACGGGCACGAGCCGGAAGCGTGAGCGACGG
>JANNDF010001043.1:0-3821 GCA_031387445.1 Planctomycetia bacterium | reverse complement strand
GGCGCCCTCCCTCACGGTCGGGCCTCCGATGCCCCGGGTCCGGCTCGGCTCGCCGGACCTACCGCAGCTTGTACGCCTCCGCCGAGATGTGCGGCTTCTCGCCGCTCAGCAGTTCTGCCACCAGTTTCCCCGTTCCCGTCGCCATGCTCAGCCCGAGCATCCCGTGGCCGGCTGCCACCAGCACGTTGTTCAACCGCGGCGAGCGGTCGATGACCGGCAGCCCACTCACCGACATCGGCCGCCAGCCCCACCACTCTTCGGCCCCATGCGAGGCGTCGCCGGGGTCGGTCAGATACACCCCCGCGGCGTCGGTCAGCAGCTTCAGCCGATCGCGGTTCATCGTCTCGTCGTACCCGCCGAACTCCATCGTGCTGCCGATGCGGAAGCCGGTGCGGAACGGGCTGACCGCCACCCGGTGTTCCTCGAAGATCATCGGGTACGTCGGGCAGCCCGCCGGCCGCGGGATGGTGATGGAGTACCCCTTGCCGGGGATGATGGGCAACTTCATGCCGAGTTGGGCGTTCAGCTTGGGTGCCCAGGCGCCGGTGGCGATGACGAACGCATCGGCCGGGTATTCGCCGGCGGTGGTGGCCACCGCCTTGGCCGTGCCGGCGGCCGGAGTGAAGCCGGTCACTTCGGCGTTCTCGACGAACGTCACGCCCATCTCGCGCAGCCGCGAGTGCAGTGCGGACATCAGCTTGTCCGGTCGCACCTGGGCGTCCGATGTGTACAGGTAGCCGCCGCTCGCGCTGCCGGGTTTGAGTGCCGGTTCGAGTGCCATCAACTCGGCCGCGTCGTACCGTTTCGCGGGCATGGCGAAGCGGTCGCGCAACAGGTGATCGGTCTCGGCGTAGTGGTTGAACGCGGTCTGCGACTGGAACACGAACAGCAGCCCGTGCGTGTCCCATTCCACGTCGAACTGCTCGGCTTCGAGCAGTTCGTCGAACAGCTTGCGGGAGGAGTTGAGCAGCGCCTGAATGCCGACCGCGGCGGCGAGCATGTCGGTCTTGTTGCACCGCTTGGCGAAACTGAGGAACCAGCCGAGGTTGGCGAGCGCGAAGCCGGGGCGGACCTTGAGTGGGGAGTTGCGGGTGAAGAGCGTTTTCAGCGTGCTGCCGATGGCCCCCGGTGCGGCGAGCGGGAGGACATGGCTCGGGCAGACGTACCCGCAGTTGCCGTGCGAGCACCCGCCGCCGACCCGCCCGCGGTCGAGCACCGTAACCCGCCACCCAGCCTTCGCCAGGTGGTACGCGGACAGACAGCCGATCACCCCACCGCCGACGATGACGACGTTTCGCATGGCTCGTGTTGTATTGGTGAACCGACGGCGTGAGCCGCCTGGGTACGACAGAGGCCCGCCCGTGAGGGAGGGCACCAGAACCTTCTGGCACCCTCCCTCACGGGCGGGCCTCTGAGTGCCGACGCACGGGTTACTTCTTCGGCAGGGTCGTCAGCGGGAAATCGTCGGTGCGGAAGGGCACGGCCGGCAGGCCGTCCTTGTTGGCGAAGTTCAGGTCGGGCTTGGCGAAGTTCACCCATCCGAACCGCACGGCCGTCGGCTTGTCCACGCCCTTCGCGGTCACTTCGACCGTGTCGCCGACGATCTTCGCCTCCGCCGGCACGAACTTCTTGTCTTCGCCGCACACGGTGAAGCCGGTCAGCGTCTCGCCCTTGCACTCCAGGCCTTTGCCGACGTGGTCGAAGGTGAGCACCACTTTCGCCCCGTCCGCCTTCATGCCCTTGTACACCGGCCCGCTCCACTCGATCTTCTCGCCGTAGGCGATGGCCCGCGCCGACAGGGCCAGCCGCTGGCCGACCGGCTCCTTCGCCTGCGGGTGGATGTCGGTCTCGTTGCCGATGTCGCTCAGCGTGGCGTACCCGACGTGCTTCAACTTCTTGCTCGCCTGGAACTGCGCGTCCCGCACCTCGGCGTACTGGGCGGCGGCCGAGTTGCCGTTCTGGAACGGGGCCAGTTGCACCACGAAGAACGGGAAGTCGTACCCCCACTGCTTCCGCCAGTCGGAAATCATCGTCGGGAACAGGGTGTAATACTCCGCCGCCCGGCCGGCGTTCGATTCGCCCTGATACCACAGGGCTCCCTTGATCTTGAACTTGGTGATGGGGGCGATCATGCCGTTGTACAGCACGCTCGGCACGTTCGGGCCGCCCGGTTGGGCGGTCGCCTTCACCGGCTTCCGCGGCTGCATCGGGGCCGGCTTACCGTCCGCCTTCGCCTTGTCCGCCGCCGCCTTCCACGTCACCAAGTCGGCGTCGTACTTCTCCGTCGCCTTCTTGAAATCGTCGTCCGCCTTCTTCGGGTCGAACGTCTTCATCGTTTTGTCCAGGTTGTCGTGGAAATACTTCAACTCCGGCACGGCGTCCAGCGCCCCGCGACTGGCCCACGCCTCGCAGATGGTGCCGCCCCAATCCGACGAGATGAGGCCGACCGGCACCTTCTGCGTGGCCTGGATGTCGCGGCCGAAGAAGTACCCGATGGCCGAGAAGTTGAACGCGTTCTTCTCGTCGCACGGCAGCCACTGCCCTTCGGTGGGCGACACGGCGAACGTCGTCTGCGGCTCGAACGTCGGCTTGTTCGGCACGGTGAACAGGCGGATGTTGCCGTTCAGCGCCTTCTTGGCCGCGTCCGCCCCTTGCGTGGCGGTGGTGCCTTTCGCCGCGTCCGCCTTACTCAGCCCGCTCAGTTTCCACTCCATGTTCGACTGGCCGGAGCAGAGCCACACGTCGCCGACGGCCACGTTGGTGAACGCGACGGTGTTCTTGCCCTTCACGTCGATGCGGTAGCTGGTGCCCGGCTTCGCCCCTTTCGGCAGGGTGACGGCCCACTGGCCCTTGTCGTCGGCGGTGGCATCACCCTTCGCCACGGTTGTCTTGCCGTCGAACAGTTCGGCCGACACCTTCTCGCCGGCCTCGGCGGTGCCCCACACGACGGTGTCCTGATCCCGCTGGAGGACCATGTTGTCGGAGAAGATGGGGTGGACCTTCACGTCGGCGCGGGCGGCGGGGATGAACCCGGCCACCGCGGCCAGCAGCAGCCACGAACGGGATCGCATGGGAGGGGTCTCGCGGAACGGGGAAGAGAGAACCGGCAGGTGCGGACAAACTAAGCGAGGAGGTGCGGGGCGGCAAGAACGGAACCGGCTATCGCCACCGCCCGGCCAGTTTCTTCACGAACTTGGCGTGTGAGAGTTCACTCCGCCACGGACGAAGGCGGAGCATTGCACTTGATGCAGACTGGTGTGCCCGACGTGCGGGCGACGGTCAGGCCGCCTGTCCGCGAAGGCCAACCGCCCTCGCTTGCACGTCGGGCTAACTCAGAATCCCCTTCACCACTTCGCCGCTCACGTCGGTCAGGCGGAAGTCGCGGCCGGCGTGCTTGTACGTCAGCTTCTCGTGATCCAGCCCCATCAGGTGCAGGATCGTCGCGTGCAGGTCGTGCAGGTGGACCTTGTTCTCGACGGCGTAGTAGCCGAAGTCGTCGGTCGCCCCGTACACGCTGCCCGCCTTCGTGCCGCCGCCGGCGAACCACATGCTGAACCCGTGCGGGTTGTGGTCGCGGCCGTCGCCCCCCTGGGCGGTCGGCGTGCGGCCGAACTCCCCGCCCCACCACACTAGTGGGTCACTTGCCTCGCCCGTAGTCATAACCAGCCTCTCAGCTACCCTTAGTCCTACAGCCGTAGTTGCTAGAATTGCCCTCGCAAGGAGTTGCGGCGAGGGCGAGTCATGTCAGGACGACCGACGCGGGCGGCGGTGGAGCGGTGGGCGGACGAGGTGGAAGCGGTGGCCGAACGGATCGGCCGTCG
>JANNDF010001011.1:0-5333 GCA_031387445.1 Planctomycetia bacterium | reverse complement strand
GCGGGTTGTGGGACCACACCCGGCCCCTAAGGGTGCTCGGCTCGCCGGGCCTTTGCCGATATCGTGTACCCCGTGCCCCCTTCGGAGATTTCCCCATGAACCCGCCGTGGTTGCACGCCGACGAGTCGGTGCTGGTGGTGGTGGACGTGCAGGACAAACTGCTGGCCAAGATGCCGACCGCCGCGGGGTTGGTGGCGTCGGTCGGGTTCGTACTGGACGTGGCGAACCTGCTGACGATCCCAGTACGGGCGACCGAGCAGTACCCCAAAGGCCTCGGCCCGACCACCGCCGACATCGCCCGCCGGTTGTCCCAGCCGGTGCCGGCGAAGACGGCGTTCAGTTGTGGCGGGGCCGATGGTTTCGTGTCGGAGTTGAAAGCACTCGGTCGAAGCACCGTCGTGCTGGTCGGCATGGAAACGCACGTGTGCGTCGCTCAGACCGCCCTCGATCTGCTCGCCGTCGGGTTCGCCGTGTTCCTGCCGGTGGACGCGGTGAGCAGCCGGTTCGACCTCGACCACATGACGGCGTTACGGCGGCTGGAGACGGCCGGGGCGGTGCCCTCCACCGCCGAAGCGGTGGCGTTCGAGTGGGTGCGAGACGCCGCCCACCCGCAGTTCAAGGCGGTGAGTAAGTTGGTGATTGATCGCGTGCGGTAGGGATCGTCAGGTTCTGGAACCGCCGGCGTCAGCCGGCCGGGTGTCTACCCAGCCCGCTCACGCGGGCGGTTCCAGAACCCGACCGCCGGCCGTCACTTCTTCTCCGGCTCGAACATCTTCTTCCACTGCTCCTTCTCCTTCTCCCGCTCCAGGTACGGCACCCCCTTCACCATCCACTCGGGCATCGGCTCGCCCTTCAGGTGGTGGTCGAAGAACTGCTGCATCCGCACGGCGAAGTCCCGGGCCGCGGCGCGGTTGCTCAGGTTGTGCGGCTGGCCGTTGTAGTTGAGCAGGTACACTTCCTTGTTCAACCGCCGCAGGGCCAGGTAGTACTCGATGCCCTGGTACCACGGCACCGCGTCGTCCTGGTCGTTGTGGATCATCATGAGCGGGGTGTTCACCTTGTCGGCGTAGAACACCGGCGAGTTCTCGATGAACTTGAGCGGGGCCGTCCACGGCGTGCCGCCGATGCGGCTCTGCGTGTGCTCGTACTGGAACTGCCGCGGCATGCCGCTCCCCCACCGGATGCCGTTGTACGCCGAGATCATGTTGCTCACCGGGGCACCCGCCACGGCCGCCTTGAACCGATCCGTCTGCGTCACCATGTACGCGATCTGGTAGCCGCCCCAGCTCTGCCCGTTGATGCCGATGGCCTTCTCGTCCACGCACCCCATGTCCACCACGGCCTGGATCGCCGGTAGCACGCACTTGATGGCGCTCGGCCCCGGCTGGCCGGTCTTGTACGCGATGTCCGGCATGAGCACCAGGTAGCCGTTGCTGGCGTAGTGCGTCGGGTTGATCGTCTGCCCGCGGGTGACGGTCGGCAGGCGGAAGGTGTGCAGCCCGTCCGTCAGCCGCTCGTAGATGTAGACCACCATCGGGTACTTCTTCGACGGGTCGAAGTTCTCCGGCTTCACCAGGACGGATTGCAGCGCCTGCCCGTCGGTCGATTTGAAGTTGACCAGTTCCGCGGTGCCCCAGTTGAACTCGCTCACCCGCGGGTTGAAGTCGGTCAGCCGCTTCATCTCCTTGAACTGGCCGTCGGTGGCGTAGTAGTCGGGGAAGTCGCGGAACGTCTGCACCGTCAGCACCTGCGTGTCGCCCTTCTTCGCCTTCGTCGGCACGCCGTACTTGCGGGCGCCCATGAGCAGCAGCTTCGGCTTGCCGTTCGGCGGCAGGCGGTAGAAGCCGGTGTCGCGGGTGGTCAGGTTCTCGGCGGTCAGCAGCCACGGCTTGGTGGCGTCGAGTCCGCTCTCGGCGGTGGCGGTGTCGTCGTCCGGCTTCTCCACCCGCAGCAGCCGCAGCCGCACGCCGAGCGCACGCCCGGTGTCGGTGACGTTCTTCGCCTCGCTGCCGTCGGCCGCCAGCCGCCACAGGTCGAAGCGGTCGTGGACGTACAGGTACTTGTCGTCGGTGCTCCACCCGGCCGAGCCGTAGCTGCTCGCCGTCATCGGCATGTCGAACTCTTCGTTGAAGAACTTCACCGCCAGCTTGGCCGTCAGGTTGACCGGCTTGCCGTCGGGCACGCTCGCGGCGAACCAGTCCTTGCCGTCGAACCACGCCACCGCCTTGTAGTGCGGCGACGGCTGCACCGCTCCGCCGAGGCCGGTCACGAGCGGCTTGGCCTCGCCGGTGCGGACGTTCACGAAGGCGTAATCGACCGGGTTGGGCGACACCCACGTCTGCCCGCGGTACGGCTTGTCGGTGCGGCCGACGCCCCAGTCGCCGAAGCCCGGCACCGTCGCCTCGCGGTCGTCGTCGGCGACGTGTTTGAACTCCTTCGTGTCGAGGAAGTAGACGCAGCGGTAGCTCTTGTTCCGCTCCGCCCCGGCCCGCAGCTTCTGCATTGGCTGGATGGCCTCGTCCTTCCAGTGCCACAGGTTCATGTCGAAGGCGTTCGGGTTCTGCGCCGTTTGCCCCCCGCCACCGAACCGCGGCCCGCCGGTGCCGGGAGTGCCGGTGCCGGGAGTCCCGGTGCCGGGGGTGGGGGTCGGTTGAGCGGTCGGGTTCGGCTGGGTCGGTGTGGTCGGCGGCGGCGGGGTAGGAGCCGGCGGCGGTTCCGGGGCGGCGTTCACCAGCAGCTTCTTGCCGTCGGCGGTGAAGCTGAGGATGCCGCGGTCCACAATCTGCCAGCCCTTCTTCAGCCCCGGTGTGGTCGGCCCGAGTACCTCCACCGCGGCCGGCACCTTGTTCACGGTGGCGACGATGGACAGCGGGGAGAGGGCCGCGGCCATCGGCACGCTGGCCGTCGCCCTGGCGATGTCGTTCCCCTTCGGCCGCTCCCACACGTACACCCGCGGCTTACGGCCGAGGGCGTCGGCGTCGAGCGGGGCGGGCGGTTGCGGGTTCAACGGGTCGGGCGTCGGCGGGGCGACTGGGGTGGTCGTCTTCTCGTCGAAGTAGAAGGCCAGCTTCGTCTGGTCGCGGTCCCACGTCACCGAGTAGTACCGGCCGACGCCGTTCTTGACGACCGCCGCGGACGACGAGTCGAGCAGCCCGGCGAAGTACACGCCGTTCCGCTCCGTCTGCTTTGATGCGAGGGTGTACACCAGGTTCTTCGCGTCCTTCGTCACCAGGAACGTCTGCACTTCGGAGAAGGTGGTCGCTTTCCCGTCGGCCAGGTTCGTGACGGTTAAGTCGTTGCCGACGGGCGGTTGCGGCGGGGTGGTGGTACCGCCCGGCCCGCGGGGGCCGCCGCCGGGCTGTTGCCCTCGCTGGTCGGCGTCGTCTCCGAGCATGTTCGGCGGGGTGGTCGGCGGCGGGGCGACGGCTTCCATCGTGGCCACCAGCACGCCGGCCCCTTCGCCGACGATGCTGAAGCTCCGCACCCGCTCCAACCGCTTCACGATCTGCCCGCTGCTCACGGCCATCACCGCCAGTGCCGCCTTCGGGAACTCCTCCGGCTTCTTCTTGTCCGCCCGCGCCTTATCCAGTTCAGCCTTCGTCGGCGTGAGCGGGAAGTAGACGAACTTCGAGTCGGGGGTGAACGTCGGGCTGCCGCTCGGTCCGCGGGGGGTGGCCCCGCCACCGCCCGTCGGCGGGGTCGGCTGCTGGTCGTCGGCGTCCTCCTCATCGCCGGACGCGGGCGGCCCGCCGAGCGGGGTGGCCCGCGCGCCGGTGGCCACCTTCGTTTCCCCGCCGGTGGCCACGTTCTTCAGCACGATTTGCCCGTCGGCGTTCGGCGTGCTCAGGGTGAAGACGGCGTATTTGCCGTCGGGCGACAGGGTGACGCCGCTGGCGGCACCCCAGATGTCCTGATCGGCGTGAGTGAGGATTTTTTTCTTCGGCGGGTCGGCGGCGAAGCTGAGACCGGTGAGGGCGAGCAGCAGCGCGCACGCAGCGATTCGGGGCACGGTGGCACTCCGAGCGAGATGAAGGGAAGCGGTGAGGATGTGAATATGGGGAAGAAGGGAGGTGGGAAGCGGATTTGCGGATTCGGCAGGCGGAAGTAGGGTGCGGTCGTACCGGTTGGGCGGGAATGGTGGTCTTCGCTGCGACCCGGTTGGGCGGGTCACGGTGTCCGCTCCCACGTGTCGCGGCGAAGATGATGCTCCCCATAAGATGACCGCACCTCCTGAATCACGAGACCCCACATGCCCACCACCCTTGCCGGCCGACTCGCCGAATAAAGCACCGGCCTCACCTTCGACAAGCTCCCCCCCGAAGCCATCCACGAGACGAAACGGCGGTTCATCGACTCGTTCGCCACGGCGGTCGGGGCGATGCCGTCGGACGCCTACGCCATTGCCAAGAGGTGCGCCGGCCGGGTGAGCGGCAACCCTGGGGCGAGCATCCTCGGCAGTGGGACGAGTTCGCCCGAGTGGGCGACGTTCGTGAACGGCCTGCTGATTCGCTCCCTCGACTTCAACGACACGTACCTGAGCAAGGAGCCGGCGCACCCGTCGGACAACCTGGCGGCAGTGCTGGCCGTGGGCGAGGCGGTGAAGGCCGGCGGGAAGGAGATGATCACCGCCGCGGTGCTGGCTTACGAAATCCAGTGCCGGTTCTGCGACGCGGCGAGCTTGCGGAAGCACGGCGTCGATCACGTCACCTACGGGGCGATTTCGTCCGCGGTCGCAGCGGCGAAACTGATGAAGCTGGACGCGGCGAAGACGACGCACGCGGTGGGGATTGCGGGCGTGTGCAACACCGCCCTGCGGCAAACCCGCTCGGGTGAGCTGAGCATGTGGAAGGGGTGCGCGTTCGCCAACGCCGCGAGGAATGGCGTGTTCGCGGCGACGCTGGCCGCCGAGGGCATGACCGGCCCGGCCCCCATCTTCGAGGGTGATCTCGGCTTCTTCAACCTGGTGGCCCGCGAGCACTTCACCCCCGCCCCGTTCGGCAGCGAAGCCGGCAACGCCGACGGGTTCATGATCAACAAGACGTACATCAAGTTCTGGCCGGCCGAGTACCACAGCCAGAGCGCCATCGACGCGGCGCTGCAACTGCGGGCCGAACTGAACGGCGACGTGAGCCAGGTGGAGCGGATCGACATCCACACCTTCGAGGCCAGTTACAACATCATCGGCAAGTACCCGGAAGCGTGGGCGCCGAAGACCCGCGAGACGGCCGACCACAGCCTGCCGTACTGCACCGCCGCGGCGCTGGCCGACGGTGACGTGACGCTCGCCACGTTCGACGAGGCCCGGTTCACCGACCCAAGCCTGGTCGCGCTGA
>JANNDF010001008.1:0-2328 GCA_031387445.1 Planctomycetia bacterium | reverse complement strand
TTCTGCACCACCACTTGCGGGTCGGCGAACATCAGCCGCACCAGTTTGCCCGTTTCCGGGTCGCGGTCGCGGCCGGTGATCTCCCACCGCCGCACCCGGGCCGTCAACTGATACTCTCCCGGCGGCACGTTCGCCAACTCTAACCGCCCGGTGGAGTCGGTGGCCGTGAAGAACGGGTGCTCGCACACGATCACGTCCACGACGTTCCAGAAGTCGCCGGTGGTGCTTGTGAACTCGACCACGCCGGGTGTGTCGAGTGTCCGCTTGCGGGAGCGATCCGATTCAGGGAAGGTCAGTGTGAAGAACGCCGCCCCGCGGGCACGAAGCAGACGGAGGTCGCTCCCCCGCGTCCGCAGTTCCACCTCGTCGCCCACCTTGACAAACCCGACCCGCTCCGGCACGCCGGTTTGCGCGGATCGTAGTTTGTCGTCGGCGTGCTCGATCACCAGCGGCGGGTACGGCCACGGCTTCAGCTTGGTGGGATCGACCGGGCTGAGCGACACGACCACGTCAGCCATCCCGCCGTCGTCGGCGATCCGCGGGGCGAACGGGTTCGGCGTTTCGCCCCACTTCGCGCCGGTCGGCGAATCGATCAGCCCGTTGATCGGCGGGACGACGGGGCGTTCGCCGTTCCACACCACCCGCCCCTGAACGTGACCGTCGGGAAGCGGGTCGGCGACCGCGGCGGGATAGCGGGCGGTCGGCGGGGTCGGGCGGGGGGTGTTGTCGGCGGGTTGTCGGCAGCCGACGGAGGCGACAAGTAGAATCAGGGGGGCGTATCGGAGAAACTTGCCATGACCGGCTACGTCGTTCGCCATCGGTCCGAAGCCCCCACGGTGCCGTGCCCGTGCGGGTTCAGCACCCGCATCCTGACGGCCGCCGACGGCGGGCCGTGTTCAGTCCACGTCACGAAGATACGGGATTCGGTGCGGCACTACCACGCCGACACGACGGAGGTGTACTACGTGCTCGAAGGCACCGGACGGATGGAGTTGAACGGCGAGTGGTTTGAGGTGAAGCCGGGTACCGTGATCCGGATTGATGCCGGCACCCGGCACCGGCTGATCGCCGCCGACGAAGTGACGACCATTGTGATGGCGATGCCGGCGTTCAACCCCGCCGACGAACACTTCGATTGACCAGGATTGGTGGGGCGGGCGAGCCGGCGTCACCGACGACGAACAGTTCTGTTCGCCTTCTTCTTCGGCGGCATCTTGCGGCGGAGGCGGAAGTTGTTCCCGCCGATGCAACTGAGGAGCACCGCCCCCGGCCCGGCGTGCCGCTCGAACAGTTCCGCCACCACCTGCTCCTCGTCCGGCCACGAGTAGGCGTACACGATGTCCAGATCCTCCACCGCCACCCCGAGGTCGTCGTAACTCGAGTCCTCGTCGGTCGTCATCCAGGCGTACTCGCCGGCCTTCAGGACGTGCTCCTCGCCGCCGGGCGGGATGAAACTGCCGCACACGAACTCGGCCGACAGGTCGAAGTCGTCGGCCAGCTTGCGAGCTTCTTCCACCAGTTCCCACTCGGCCTCGATGCCGTAGGCGTCGAACCCGACGTACGCCGCCACCAGGGTGGCCACGCCGACGCCGCTGCCCCACTCGGCGAGGGTGGTGCCGCGGAGCAGCGTCGAGTGGAACAGGGTGCGGAGGACGGGGAAGAGGCTCTCGTAGTCGCTCGGCACGAACGCCGGGGTGCGGGCGTCGGCGAGCGCCGCCTCCACCCGCCTGTCGGCCTCGGCGAGGAACTGCTTGAGGTCGTGCGGGATGGCCGCCGGCTCGTCGGGAATGGGCACATCGATCAGCGGCATGGGGCGTTACCGATGAGTCGCGGTCGGCTTCTCGCGTTCCAACTGCTGGAGGAACTCTCTCGCTCGCATCTCCTTGATGCGGGTGAGCAGGCGGGTCAGGTCACTGGCGTCGTCGCCGTCCAGGTACACCGTCGCCCCGTGCCGGCGGCCGAAGACGCCGATCACCCCGGCCAGCACCGCCACCGCCACCACCAACCCGACCAGCCCCCACTTGAGTAGGCTCAGTGTTTCGGCCAGGTTGAACTCCCGTGGGGTGGCGGGCACGGCGGCCAAATGCACGACCACCCCGACCGGCACGGTCACCAGCAGCACCACCGCCATCGACGCCCAGAACCGCCCGCGGGTGCGGCTGCCGGCGTATTCGGCCAGCACCGCCGTCAGCGGCGGGTGCAGGAACGTCACCGTCGCGATGCTGGCCAGTAGCATCACCCCGCCCGCCACCACCGCCGGGTCTTCGTACCACATGCCGCCGCCCTCCGTGAGGGGAAGAGGTGCGGAGGTCAGTATAGCCGAAGTGG
>JANNDF010001001.1:0-1230 GCA_031387445.1 Planctomycetia bacterium | reverse complement strand
CGCCTGCCCGACTCTCGGCACCCTCCGGCGTCCCCGCTCGACCCGCCCTACCAGAACAGCCCCCATATACTGCCCTTCCGGGTGGCCAACGCTGCGGCCGCCCATTCACCTCGGAGCGAGCGAATGAAATCGCTGCACCTGTGGGCGGCCGTGGCCGCCGTGGGGGTCGCCGTGTCCGCGCCGTCCCTGCGAGCCGACGAGGGCATGTGGCTGTACAACGCCCCGCCGCTCAAGCAACTGAAGGAGAAGTACGGGTTCGAGCCGACCCAGGCGTGGCTCGACCACCTGCAGAAGAGTAGCGTGCGGTTCAACTCCGGCGGGAGCGGCAGCTTCGTCAGCCCGGACGGGCTGGTGATGACCAACCACCACGTCGGCGCGCACGACCTGCAGAAGCTGACCGACCTGAAGAAGTTCGACTACCTGAAGCACGGGTTCGAGGCCAAGACGAACGCCGAGGAGGTGAAGTGCGAGGACCTGGAGCTGAACGTGCTGCTGAGCATCAAGGACGTGACCGCCGAGGTGAAGGGGGCGGTGACGGACGGCATGGCACCGGGCGAAGCGGTGAAGGCGCGGCAGGCGAAGATGGAGGAACTCCGCAAGGCGGTGGCGGACGAGAAGGCGGGCATCCGGGCGGACGTGGTGACCCTGTTCGCCGGCGGCGCGTACCACCTGTACACGCTCAAGAAGTACACCGACATCCGCCTGGTGTTCGCCCCCGAGAAGCAGATCGCGTTCTACGGCGGCGACCCGGACAACTTCGAGTTCCCGCGGTTCGACCTGGACATGTGCTTCTTCCGCGTCTACGAGGGCGGCAAGCCGATCAAGTGCGAGCACTACCTGAAGTGGAGCGCCGCCGGGTGCAAGGAAGACGAACTCACCTTCGTGAGCGGGCACCCCGGCCGCACCAACCGGCAGAACACGGTGGCCGAACTGGAGTACCTCCGCGACACCGGCTACCCGTATCTGCTCCAGCGGCTGAACCGCATGGAAGTGCTGCTCAACTCGTGGACGCAGCGGAGCGAGGAGAACCGCAAGAAGGGGGAGGAAGACCTGTTCGGCATCCAGAACAGCCGCAAGGCCCGCATCGGCGGGCTGCAAGGGCTACTCGATCCCGCGATCATTGCCCGCAAGAAGGCCGAGGAAGACCGACTGAAGCAGTTCATCGACACGACGAAGTCGCCCGTGGCGCAGGAGGCTCGTGGCTCGTTTGAGAAGATCGCTGAAGCGGAG
>JANNDF010000607.1:0-2005 GCA_031387445.1 Planctomycetia bacterium | reverse complement strand
CCCGAAGGGCCGCCCTCCCTCAGCCCAGGCCATCGGCCTGGGTAACTGCGACTCCTGGTGCTAAACTAGTCTGGTACTGCACCACCGAGCGCCGACCCCAATGCCGACGCCGACGACGAACATCCGCAACTTTTGCATCATCGCCCACATCGACCATGGGAAGAGCACGCTGGCCGACCAGTTCCTGCTCAAGACCGGGGCGGTGAGCGAGCGCGACATCAAAGCGCAGACGCTCGACAGCATGGACCTGGAGCGGTCGCGGGGCATCACCATCCGCATGCACCCGGTCACGCTCTACCACGAGCACCTGGGGCAGCGGTACGAGCTCAACCTGATCGACACGCCGGGGCACGTGGACTTCAACTACGAGGTGAGCCGGTCGCTCGCCGCGTGCGAAGGGGCCATCCTGCTGGCGGATGCGTTCCAGGGGGTGCAGGCGCAGACGGTGGCGAACGCCTTCCTGGCCATCGAGGCCGGGCTGAAGATCATCCCCACGCTGAACAAGATCGACCTGCCGCACGCCCGCCCGGACTTCGTCATCAGCGAGATGGAGACGGCCGTCATGATCGACGGCACGGACGTGCTGGCCGTGAGCGGCAAGACGGGGCAGGGGGTGGACGAACTGATCACGGCCGTCATCGACCGCGTCCCCGCGCCGAGCGGCGACCCGGCCGCCCCGCTGAAGGCGCTGATTTACAACTCGCACTTCGACATCTACAAGGGGGTGGTCGTCTACATCCGCATGATCGACGGCGAGGTCAAGCCCGGCCAGCGGGTGAAGATGATGCGGAACGGCCGCGAGTACACGGTCATCGAGATGGGCCAGTTCCGCCCGGCCGCCACCAAGTGCGACAGCCTGGGGGCCGGGCAGGTGGGGTACTTCACGGCCAACATCAAGGGGCTGGAGGACGTGAAGATCGGCGACACCGTAACCGACGCCTTCCGGCCGACGGCCGAGGCGATGGCCGGGTACAAGGAGCCGAAGCCGATGGTCTACTCCGGCCTGTACCCGGTGAACAACAACGAGTTCGAAGACCTCCGCGAAGCGCTCGGCAAGCTGAAGCTGAACGACAGCTCGTTCAGCTTCGTGCCGGAAGTGTCCGACGGCCTCGGGTTCGGCTTCCGGTGCGGCTTCCTGGGGATGCTCCACCGCGAGATCATCCAGCAGCGGCTGGAGCAGGACAGCGACCTGAACCTGGTCCAGACCGCGCCGAACGTCACCTACGAGATCGAGAAGCAGGACGGCACCGTCATCACCGTCCACGGCCCGCAGGACGTGCCCGACGGCGGCGGCATCAAGGAGTTCCGCGAGCCGATCGTGCGGATCAGCTTCCTGGTGCCGGCGACGAACGTGGGCGACCTGATGGGCATGTGCATGGAGCGGCGGGGCACGTTCCTCCGCACCGAGTACCTGAGCCAGCAGCGGGTCATGCTGGTGTTCGAGATGCCGCTCGCGGAGGTCATCTACGACCTGTACGACAAGCTGAAGAGCGTGACGCACGGGTACGGCACGATGGACTACGAGGTGACCGGCTACCGCGACGCCGACCTGGTGAAGATGGACATCCTGGTGCACGGGCAGAAGGTGGACGCGCTGAGCATCGTCGTCCACCGGGCGAACGCCGAGCGGCGGGGGCGGCGGGTGCTGGCCAAGCTGCGGGAGGAGATTGACCGGCACCTGTTCGAGGTGGCCCTGCAAGCGGCCATCGGCGGCAAGATCATCGCCCGCGAGACCATCGCCGCGATGAAGAAGAACGTGACCGCCAAGTGCTACGGCGGGGACATCTCGCGGAAGAAGAAGCTGTGGTCGAAGCAGGCCGAGGGGAAGAAGCGGATGAAGTCCATCGGCATGGTGGACGTGCCGCAGGAGGCCTTCCTGGCCGTGCTGGAGGATGATTGATTCCCCCCCCGAAGGGGTGGTCGGTGGTTGCGTCGAAGAGGTGGTACGAGTGGCGACGGTGTCAGACTCCTTCGTAACGTCGAGAGATTTCGTGGACGCCACCCC
>JANNDF010000605.1:0-8542 GCA_031387445.1 Planctomycetia bacterium | reverse complement strand
CGGGTGGCGTTCACAACCACCCGGCGGCTCACGCCGCTCGGCTCGCCTTTTCATCGGAGTGAGCGATGGGCGTTCAGCGCGTGGTCACGTTCCCGGCGGGCGAACCGACCTGGCCGGCGGTGGCGGCGAAGCTGGCCGAGGCCGGTGAATCGCCGCCGATCCGCATGATCGACGGCCTGCCGGCGTTCCCGGACGAGCAGCCCGAAGACGGCTGGCGGGAACTGCGGCTGGGGTTCGCGGCCGGCATGGTGACGGTCGCCCGCGGCCCCGGCGGGTGGCGGTTCACCGTGTGGGGCACGGACGACCCGGCGCTGCTGCGTACCCAGGAAGTCACCGCCCAGGCCGCCGCGGCTGCCGGCGACGGGGTGGTGAGTTAAATACCTCCCGCCAAATGGAGGCGTGGCTGTTCCGGCTGCTCCCGCTCGATAAGTTGATCTTTGCATCTAACTTTCAAGGAAGTGACCAATGATCCGATCCCTACTCGTCTCGGTCCTCATCGCCGCAGCGGTCGCCGGCCCGGCGCGGGGCGACGAACCCGACGCCAAGAAGGCGGTCGGGGACTTCTCCAAGCTGGTGGGCGACACCATGGTCAAGGGCGACGCGGCGGCCGTGGCGGCCATGCTGGCCGACGACTGGCGGGTCACCGGGTCACTCGGCACCCACGACAAGGCCGAGACGCTGGCGGCCATGAAGGACGGCACGCTCAAGTACCTGGTGATGGACAAGTCGAAGCTGGAGGTGCGGGTGTACGGTGACGCGGCGGTGGTGACGGGCACGATCAAGGCGACGATCACGGTCGGCGGCAAGGAGCAGACGGGCACCGACCAGTTCACGGAGGTGTTCGTCAAAAAAGGCGGCAAGTGGCAGTGCGTCACCGTCCACGTGTCGACGCCTGTGGCCAAGGACGGCAAGTAACGTCGTTGCCAAGCCGGTAGTAAAGACAGGCCGAACCAGCTGCCATCACTTTCACATTTGATGGGTGCTATTTAGGCAACCCGGATGACCACTTTGCCGAAGTGTCCGGCCGCCTCCAGGTGGCGGAACGCTTCCCGCAACTCGTCGAACGCGAACACGCGATCCACCACGGGGCGGATCGCGTGTGTTTCGATGGTCGCGTTCATCCGCTCGAACATCGCCCGACTGCCGACGTAGATGCCCCGCAGGGTGATGCCCTTCATCATCAGCGGGAGCGGGTCGAAGGTGCTGCCGCCGGCCAGCACGCCGATGAGCGCGATCCGACCGCCGGGTCGAGTGGCCTTCACGCTGCGGTCGAGCGTGCCCGCCCCGCCCACTTCCACGACCAGATCCACGCCTTCGCCGTTCGACTCGCGGCGTGCCCACTTCTCCCAGTCGGGTGACGTTTTGTAGTTCACACCGGCGGTCGCCCCCATGCGCACGGCGCGAGCCAACTTGTCGTCGTGCCCCGACGTAATGAACACCTTCGCCCCGAGTGCGACGGCGAACTGGAGCGCAAAGATCGACACCCCGCCGGTGCCCTGCAGCAGCACCGTATTGCCGGCCGGGTCGTAGTCGCTGGTGAGGGCGTTCCAGGCGGTGACGGCGGCGCACGGCAGCGTCGCCGCTTCCTCGAACGACAGGTACGACGGGATCGGCACCACGCCGGTTTCGTTCAGCACCACCCGCTCGGCCAGCACGCCGTCGATGGCCCCGCCGAGCGCCGACTTGCCCGCCGCATCGGTCAGCGGGCCGTCGGCCCAGTTCTGGAAGAAGGTGCCGCACACGCGGTCACCGACTTTCACTGACAGCACGCTGTCACCGACCGCGACGACCACGCCGGCGCAGTCGGAGCACGGCACCCGCGGGAGCGGCATCTTCGGGTTGTACCGGCCGGTGGCGACGAGCAGGTCGCGGTAGTTGAGCGACACCGCCTTCACCGCCACGAGCACCTGACCGGAACCCGGCGTCGGGTCGGGGCGTTCGGCGAGGGCCAGGTGGTCGAGGCCGAACGCGGGGATGACGGCGGCGCGCATCGGGACTGCTCAGAAGGAGAAGAGGAATTGGCTGGACGTGCCCCAATACTGAAACGCACACCGGGAGAGAATGTCGCGGCCGATCAGTGCGTCAATCCCCTCGTCCGGATGAAAACCGTCCGCGACGATCACATCCAATGCAGGGGCGAACAGGTGAACGGTGCCTTCGGCGACGAGTGACCACGAGACGCGGTACAAGCCGCACAGGTGCGGGGCGTCGGGTTTGGTGGACGGGGTGAGGATGTGGATGTCGGTGACGGGGCGAAGGTCCAACCGCTCGAACACCTTCGGAGAACAACCTGAAACGCTCGCGCCAGTGTCGATCAGCGCTCGAATGGGCAGCGGCGGTGGCACGGTGAACCCGTTGCGGGTGAGAAGACCGCGACGGGTGGTCGTCACCCCGATGAAGGAATCGACCACCGCCCCGTGGCGGGTGATACTGCCGGTGATGATCGGCATGTCAACTGCCCGCACGGGTGAGGTTGCGGGAGAAGTAATACACCGGCTCGACCTCGACGACCTGTTTCACAAGGAACGTGTCGAACAGGAATCGTTCCTCGCCAACGAGCAGGGCTTCGTCCCTCGTCGGGTAGATGCCCAACAACTCCTGACCCTTGATGAGGACGTACTTCCCCAACTTGTCGGGGTCGGCGAGCAGGTCGGGTTTCAGGCGACGGTAGGTCGCGATTTCTGTGTCGAGTTCCATACCGCCATCCTGACAGCGCGGGCGACCGATTGCAACTCACTTCAACGGCACGCACACCACCGCCTTGTCGTTCCGGAGGAACAACCGGCCGTCGGCGAAGGCGGGTGCGGCGCGGGTCAGGCCGGTCAGCACCTTCGCCCGCCCGAGTTCCTTGTACTCCTTCGTGTCGGTGGCCACCCGCACCAGTTCGCCGCCTTCGGTCAACGCCAGCAGCCCGCCGTCCACGGCGATCAGGTGCGCCACGCCGAACTTCTTCCGCTCCCACTTCACCGCCCCCGTCTTCCACTCGACGCACACCATCGACGCCCCGCCCGTGTCCTGTCGCCCGTGGATGCCGAACAGGTGCTCGCCCACTTTGATCGGCGTGTCGTACTGGCAGCTCAGGCTGGTGTCGTTCGCCCACACCTCGGTCAACTCGCCCTTGCCCATCGCCCACAGGGCCGCCCCGGTGCCGTAACTGGCGGTGGCGAACACCTGCCCGTCGCTCACTAGCGGGGTGGCCGCGTTCACGCTCGCGTCGATCCGCGAGCGGTGCCGCTGTGTGTACTTCACCTTGCCGTCGGTCGCGCTCAGCACCACGACGCCGGTGCGGGTGAACACCACCGCGTGCGGCTGGCCGCCGATGTCGGTCAGCGTGGGCGTGCTGTAGCTCGGCGGGTCGTCGGTCGCCTTCCACGCCTCCTTCCCCGTCTTCGCGTCGAAGGCTACGACGCCCGCCCCCTTCGCCCCGACGTTCACGATCACCTTGCCGTCGGCGACCAGCAGCCCGGCCCCCACGCCGAAGTACCCTTCGGGCGGCGAATACTCCTTCATCAGATCCTTCACCCACACCTTCTCGCCGGACTTCAGCGACACCGCGTGCAGCTTGCCGCCGTACCCGAGGGCGAACGCGGTGCCGTCCGCGACCAGCGGGGACACCTGCGGGCCGTCCCGCCCGCCGACCGTCGCCGCGTACTTCCACTTCGGCTTGCCGGTGTCGGCGGCGAGTGCGGTCAGCGTGTCGTCGTCGCCCACCCGGTGCCACACGTACACCACCCCGTCGGCTGCCACCGGCCCGGCGTGTCCGGCGCCCACCGCAACCGTCCACGCCGCCGCCGGGGCGGTCTTCGCCCAGTCCCAGTTCAGTTTGGTTTCGGTCGAGTGCCCGTCGCGGGTGGGGCCGAGGAACTGCGGCCAGTCGGCGGCGACGGCGGGGCACGAGAACACCACGACGAGCAGCACGGCGAATCGGAACACGGCAACCCCTCCCCGAAACGACGACACAGTTCGGATTGACTGTGCCGGTCCCCACGGCCGGGTTATATTAGCCGCACACTCTTTCGCCCGCCCGGCCCGTCCGTCATGCACTACCGCCCGTTCCGCAACACCGACCCGCCGGCCCTGATGGAGGTGTGGAACGAGGGGATGGCGGGCAGCCGCGGGGCGTTCCCGTTGCGGTCCCCTTCCCCGTTCGACCGCTGGCTGTTCGGCAAGCCGTACTTCGACCCGGCCGCCCTCATCGTGGCCACCGACCCGGACCAGAACGACAAGGTCGTCGGCTTCTCACTCAGCGGGTTCGGCCCGCGGGACGACCGAGCGGCCCAGGACAGCGGCGGGGTGGTGTGCGCGGTGGTGGTGCGGCCCAGCCACCGGCGGCGGGGCGTCGGCCGCGAACTGCTGCGGCGGGCGGAGGAGTACCTGACGAGTCGCGGGGCGGACGTGATCGTGGTCGGCTCACAGCGGCCGTACAACCCGTACCTGTTCGGGCTGTACGGCGGGGCGAACTCGCCCGGCGTGCTGGCCAGTGAGACCACGGCCGAGCCGTTCTTGAAGGCGGTCGGGTACGAGCGTGGGGAGGAGCACATCGTCTTCCAGCGGAACCTGGAGACGCCGGTGGAGGTGGCGGACGGGCGGTTCGTCGGGCTGCGGCGGCGGTACGACATCCAGATGGTGCGGCCGACCGTCAGCCAGAGTTGGTGGGAGGAGTGCCAGTGGGGCACCCTGGAGCCGACCGAGTTCCGGGTGACCGACAAGATGACCGGCAGCCCGGCCGGGCGGCTGGTGAACTGGGACCTGGAAGGGTTCAGCAGCGGGTGGAACCGCCCGGCCACCGGCATCTTCGACGTGGAGATCCGCGCCCACCTGCGGCGGCAGGGGCTGGCCAAATTCCTGCTGGCCAGTGTGTTGAAGGTGTTGCAGGAGCAGTTCTACTCGGTCGCCGAACTGCAAGTGTGGGGCGACGACCCGGCCGGCATCGGCATCTGCCGAGCCCTCGGCTTCGAGCAGGTGGACACCGGGTTCAGGTACCGGAAGGTGACACCGGCGGGGTGATTCGATGCCGCCGCGAGCGCGGGCGGAAGTCCTTGCCGTCGGTTCGGCGAAGCGGGGTGACGCCCGGCGGGTTCACCACCAGCCGGGCGGGTGGGCGGTCAAGCGGTGATGTGCTCTTTTCTGTCAGTGTCGCTCGGGTACGAGGCGTGGGTGAGTTCGGCATCGATGCGGTACGCCACGCCGGCGACCAACCCCGCCGGACGGTTTACCTCCCACGTTCCCGACAGCATGCCGTCCGGTATGGTCACGGTCACCAGCCCGATGCCGCCGACGACCGTGTTGTCACTCTCCCGCGTCACGGTCACGACGATATTGGGCGCGACGGCCAGACCGAGCTGCGGCGGCGGGTCGCCGGGCATCGCCTCGGGGAGCGGCGGCGTCATCTTGATCGCGAACAGTTTGTAAGTGCCCCTGATTTTGTCCGCGGGGAAGGGGACGCTGTCGCTCGCGGGTTCGGTGATGTTCACGGTGGACACGGGCGGTTCACTCCGGGGTTGGGGGAAGCCTTCGGGCGCTCACGTTGCGGAACGCCACCTCCGACTCGACCACCCACAGCCCGAACCCGCCTTGCGGGTTCCAGGCGCGTGGCAGCAGTCGGGTGTCGGTGGTGGCACTCCGTTGGATGCCCGGCGGGAGCGGTCGGGTGACGCGAGCCTCTTCGCTCTGCAGGTACCTGGCGTACTCGCCGTTCAGGTCGGCCGCCGACAGGTCGGCCGCCAGTAGCAACGGGCTGGTTGGGTCGGTCGCGTCCGCACACCAGTACAGCCGCACGCGGGCGGGGGTCACCTCGGCCACCAGCCGCCGCCACGGGCCGGGCGGGCCGATGCCGGTGGCGAACCGGAACGGGCGGTCGACGACCGACTGCCGCGAGGTTTCCGACAGCCCGCCCGGCCCGGTGGTGAACTTGTGCCGCAGGTGGGCGTTCAGCGGCTGGTCCGCCGGCGGGCGCTTCTTCCACGGGCCGATGTCCCAGTCGCGGAAGGTGACGGTCACGAACGAGTCCGCCCACGGCCCGTCCGCCCGTTCCGTCCGCTGGTGGCACAGGAAGAAGCCGACGGCGGTGCTGGTCTCGTCCAGCACGTCCTTCGCGTTCAGGTGCCTCACGTCCAGGCTGATGCGGTAGGACACGTCGGGCACGTCGAACAGTTTCACCGCCCCGAGGGTGAACGTGTTGAGGTACGCGGACCCGTCCCGTGCCGGCGACTCGCTGATGTCCGCCTTGCCGATGACCCACTCGCTCCACTCGGGCAGCCCCTTCTCGGGAACCAGCACCACCTCCTCGCCGGCCAGGAAGCGCTCCTGCTGGCGGGCCTTCACGTCCACCGGTTCGGTCGGCGGCGGGGTCAGCATCCGCGGGGGAGTGGTCGGCTTCGGCACCAGTGCCAGCGCGACCACCACCACCACGGCGAGGACCACCACCGCGGTGGCGAACACCCACGCGGGCGTCTTCCGCACCTTCCGCCACTGCCGCCGCACCCACGGGTGCCGGCGGGCGGTCGTCTCGTCGCCGGCCAGGTAGCGATTCAGGTCGGCGGCCACCGCCGCCGCCGACTCGTACCGCTCCGACTGGTTCTTCCGCAGACACTTCTCCGCGATGGCCGACAGGTCGGCCGGGACATTCGGGTTGATCACGCGCGGCGGGACGAGTTCGTCCGTCAGCACCCGCTCCGCGTTCCCCCGCCCGACGGGGAATGGCGCTTGCGCCGTCAGGCAGGCGTACAGGCACGCCCCCAGGCCGAACACGTCGGCCCTCACTCCCACTTCGCCGTACCTGTCGCTCACCTGCTCCGGGGCCATGAACCCCGGCGTGCCGCCGGCCAGCCGCCCCGGGGCCGTCAGCGTTCCCGACGCCGGCGGGGTGTTGCCGTCACCGCTCGTGGTCGCCCCCACCAGCGTCGGCAGTTCCGCCTCGGCCAGCACCTTGCCTAACCCGAAGTCGGCGACCTTCACGCTCCCCCTCTCGGTGAGCAGCAGGTTGCCCGGCTTCAAATCCCGGTGGATGATGCCGACGGCGTGCGCGGCCTGAACCCCGGCCGCCGCTTCGGCGATCATGCGGGCGGCGCGACCCGGGTGCAGCGGGCCGACGCTCTTGATGTGCGCGGCCAAGCTCTCGCCCGGCACGAACTCCAGCACCAGGTACGGGTCGGCCGGGTCGGGCACGAAGTCGTGCTGGAGCACCACGTTCTCGTGCCTCACCCGCGGCAGGGCGCGGGCCTCGGCGACGAACCGCCGCAAGTGGGCGGGGGTGACGTTCTCCGGGCGGAGTTTCTTGATGGCGACCGTCTCGCCGGTGGAGATGCGAACCGCCCGCCACACCACCCCCATGCCGCCCTGACCCACCTCCTCCTCGTACCGATACCCGCCGGCCGGCAGCACCCCCGCCCACCCGTCGGGGGCGTCGTGGGTGGCGGTGGCCAGCGGGTCGCGGGTGCGGGTGCGGGTGCGGGTGACGGCCTCCGACTCGGCCGGCCGGGTTGGTTGTGTGGTGTTGCTGACACAAACGGTACACAGCCCGCTCAGTGCGAGCGTGTCCGTCAGGGCTCCGCACTGGAGGCACTTGGAAGTGGCCATCGGGAGCGACACCGGGGCGACTGTTTGGTTGAGTGTAAACAGTTCCGATGACACTGCCACACAATTCCGTCTGAATCCCCGACACATCCCGCCGTCACTCGGCTGTTGACACCCCTCACAGAATGCGGATAACACCCGCCCCTCGCCCGCTGAGTGCCTCCCGATGCCGGTTGACCTGTCGGACGACGAACTCGCCGCCGCCAACGAACTGCTCGCCCACGCCCCGCCGCAAGAGGTGCTCGCCTGGGCGGTCAAGCGGTTCCACCCGAAGTTGCTCATGGCCACCGCGTTCGGCGCGGAGGGGTGTTGCATCATCGAAATGCTCAGCCGCATCGAGCCGACGGTCACGCTCATCAACCTGGACACCGGCTACCAGTTCCCCGAAACGCTGGCCGTGCGCGACCAACTGAAGGCGAAGTACGGCATGGACGTGGAACTGGTGAAGCCGACCACCACCGTGAGCGAGTACGAGAAGTTGCACGCCGGGCCGCTGCACCAGCACGACCCGAACCAGTGCTGTCACGACCGCAAGGTGCTCCCGCTGCGGGCGGCGCTGGAGCGACACGCCCCGCTCGCCTGGATCAGTGCCATTCGCAAGGATCAGACGGCCGACCGCGGGGTGGCGGCGGTGGTGCAACGCGACAAGAAGTTCGGCATCGTGAAGGTGAACCCGCTGCTGCACTGGACGAAGAAGGAAGTGTGGGGGCACATCGTCAAGAACAGGGTGCCGTACAACGAGTTGCACGACCGCGGGTACCCGAGCGTCGGCTGCTGGCCGTGTACGCGGGCCGTGGGGGCGGGCGAAGACGAACGGAGCGGGCGGTGGGCGGGGTCGGCGAAGAAGGAGTGCGGGCTGCACGTCCTCGAAGAGAAGGACGGCTCGGGCATCTGACGGCGGATTTGGCGAGCGGCGCGTATGGCGAGCGGCGGGACGTGAGTCCGCCGGTGTGATACGTGTGTGTCA
>JANNDF010000944.1:0-2148 GCA_031387445.1 Planctomycetia bacterium | reverse complement strand
CCGTCACCGACCCCGAGCTGCCGTTCCTCACCATCGCGGTCAAAGACCTCCGCCTGCTCCTCCGCGACCCCCGCTCGGCCGTCATCCTGATCGTCATGCCGCTGGTGCTCATCCTGGTGCTGGGGTTGGCACTCGGCGAGGCGTTCGGCCGCACGCCGGACGACCAACTGCAACTGACGGTGGTGGACGAGGACCGCGGGCTGAGCACCGACTACACCGCGTACCCGAGCGTGTGGGCGGTGCCGAAGAAGGGGCCGGTGGGGGCCGTGATCGGCGGGCCGGCGGCGCTGCCGATGCGGAAGCCGTACCCGCCGACCGGCCGCTGGGCCGACGTGGTGCTGAACGACCTGAAGAACACCGGCGACATCAAGATCGAGCGGGTGGCCACCCGCGCGGAGGCCGAGCAACTGGTGCGGCAGGGCAAGCGGTCGGCGGTGGTGGTGTTCGAGCCGGAGTTCAGCGAGAAGATGGACCGCTGCTCGTTCGTCGGCGGGGAGTTCAAACGCGACCCCATCAACCCGATGAACAAGAACGGGGTGCGGACCGACCGGGTGGGCATCACCATCATCGACAACAAGGCCCAGCGGGTCGGGTCGGCGATGACGATGCAGATCACCCAGGTGAGCCTGATGCGGGTGGTCATCCCGTGGATGATCGGGCAGGCCTTCGACCTGATCGGCTCGCCCCTGTTCATGGAGCGGATGGAGAAGTACATCCCGCAACTCAAGCTGGCGTACAGCTTCCTCTCCCGCGAGACGCTCGGCGCGGGCATCAAGCGGGGCATCCAGGCGTTCTTCGAGGACTACGACTTCACCGCCCCGACGTGGCACGGGCTGACGAAGGACTCGGCGACCGACGCGAAGGACGGCAACGACACCCAGTTCGAGGAGCCGCCGGCGTTCGGCCGCGGCACCAAGCGGTATCAGGTGCTGGTGCCCAGCTACGCCGTCACGTTCGCCTTCTTCCTGGTGCTCACGGCCGGCTGGCTGTTCGCCGCCGAGCGGCGGCACGGCACGCTGGTGCGACTGGAAGCGGCGCCCATCGGGCTGGAGCAACTGCTGCTGGGCAAGCTCATCCCGTGCCTGGTGGTGAGCGTGATTCAGGGGCTGGTGCTGCTGGCCGCCGGGTCGCTCGTGTTCGGCATGAGCTGGGGGCCGCAACCGCTCCTGCTGCTGCCGGTGGTGGTGTGTACCAGCTTCGCGGCGGTGGGCATGGCCGTGCTGGTCGGGGCGGTGGCCAAGACCGAAGCGCAGGTGAGCGTGTACGGCACGCTGCTGGTGATGGTGCTGGCCGGGCTGAGCGGGTCGATGATGCCGCGGGAGATGATGCCGGAGGGGATGCGGCAACTGAGCAAGGTGACGCCGCACGCCTGGGCGCTGGAGGCCTACGAGCACCTGCTCCAGCCGAAGGCGACGACGGTGGACGCCGACGTGGTGTGGACCGACTGCGGCGTGCTGACGGCGTTCGGGTTGGGGTTCGTGCTGCTGGCGTGGGCCTGGATGACGTTGGGGCGAAGGTGGGGTAAGTGAACCCCGGTTTGGGGGGGGGGGCGTGTATGAGTTGGGGCCGATGGGGGGTTATGTTACCCCGGGGGTGCCCCGTGGCGCCGGCGCGCGCCCGCCCCCGCCACGCGCCAAACCGGGCCGTCAGCTCCACATCTGAAACCGTCCGGTCGCCTCGAACGCATTCTTGTGGTGCAGGACGGTCGGCTCTTTCTGACCGTCCGGCCACGCCAGGGCGAGAACGTCGAAGCGCGTGTTCACGCCGAGCAAGCCGTTGCGGCCGAAGAACCGCAGCATCGCCTCGGTGAGCTTCTTCTGCTTGGCGTAGTTGACCGACGCGGCCGGGACGTGGGGATCAGTTCCGGAGGTGCTTCGCACTTCGACGACGACGAGGGTTTTGCCGTCCACGGCCAACAGGTCGATCTCGCCTAGTTGCTCGTGCAAGTTGACGCCGACGATCCGCCAACCGAGTTTGCGAAGGTACTTCGCCGCCGCCCGTTCGGAGCGTTGCCCGAACCACCGCTTCCAGAACCGCCAGTGGGTGAAGTGCATGGGTTGGTCCGGAATGGGCAGAGGCCCGACCGTGTGGGGGGGGGCCAGAAGCAATGGGGGCCACCCCCACCGGGGGGGCGCGGGAAGGGAACCG
>JANNDF010000933.1:0-2131 GCA_031387445.1 Planctomycetia bacterium | reverse complement strand
CCCGCCCCCCCCCCGGCGGTTCCAGAGTGGCTCACTTCTTCGCGGTCTGGGTGAGCAGGAACGCCAGCAAATTGTAGTATTCAGCCTCGGTCATCGTCGTGTCGAGGTTGGCGGGCATCGCGCTCAGGTTGCTCGTCGTCTTCTTGTCCACGTCGGCGGTCGGCACGCGGTGTTCCTTGCCGGCGGAATCGACCAGCACGAACACCGCCCCGTCTTCGCGGACCAACCCGCTCAGGCTCTGGCCGTCTTTCAAATCCAACTTGGTCGCACGGAACGTGTGATCGACGTTCCGGTTCGGGTCGAGCGTGTCCTCCATCAGCCGGGCGGCCCCGCGGATGCCGATGCCGTCGAGCTGCGGGCCGACCTTCGCCCCCTCGTTGTTCAACTGGTGGCACACCGCACAGTTCTTGGTGAACACCACTTTCCCTTTGGTGCTGTCCGGCTTCGCCTTCGGGAACCCGGCCGAGCGAGCCTTCAACAAGTCTTCCACCCGCTTCTCGGCCGGCGGGATGTTCTTGGTGAGGTCTTTCAACCTCGTGTCCAGGTCTTTCAACCCGGTCGCCTTCAACCGATCCACCACCGCCTTCTCTTGCAGCAGCCGCGCGGGGGCTTCACCTTTCCCAATGCTGGCGAGCAACAGGTCGGCACCGAACTTGTCCCCGGCTAGCCCGACGGCGTAGACGACGGCCTGCGTGTATGGTGCCGTCTTCACCTCTGCGACGGCAAGACCGCAATCGCCGGTCGTGGGCGCGTAGGCGAGCAGCAGGGGTATGAGTTTGAGACGGGCTGGCGAGTTCGGTGGGGTGTCATCAATGGTGTCATGAACAGCCTTCCGGCCCCCTTTCTGCCCGTACAAAAGGGCCACTTCTGCCGCCGCGAGTCGCTGCCCCGCGGAGACGGCCGGGTTCCCATCGAGCAGACGCAGTGACAACGAACGGGTGATGAGCGGTTGCTCCGTCCAGTCAGCCGGGATGACCTTCCGCACCTCACGATAAAGGTCGAGCGCGTCGTTGTAATATTCCGGCTTCGCCCCACCGAGCGCCTTTGACGCGACACGTAGGGAGGAATCGACCAGCACCAACACGTCGTTGCCCGGATTCTCCCTGAACGGCTTCACCCGATACCCGCCCTCCTGAACGCCGCGGAAAAAGCCGGTCAGCGTCCGGAGGGACTCGGTCGTCGGGGCGCTGGTCAGCCGTTCCACTGCCCTCCATGTCGCGAGGTCGCCGTACCGCCCGACCCGCCGTCCGACCTCGAAAGGGTCCACCTCCCGAATGACATTCCGGCCCACGAGTGTTGCCAGTGCGGTCGCAGCGCGGGCATCCTGACAGCCCATGAGGGCCTGCAGGAGCGGAGACACGTCCAACTTGTCTGCGGAGCCGGCGAGTTTCTTGAGGACTTCCCCCCGCCCGTCCGTCGCCTCCAGGCAGTTCCGCAGGGCGATCTTCGCCGCCTGCTTCATGTGCGTGTCGTCGACCGGGATGGTCTTTGCGAACGCCAGCAGCGGCTCGATGAACTCCTCGTGCGGGTGGGCGGTCATGCCGTCGATCACCGCCCGCTTGATACGGATGTTGTCGAAGGCCTTGAGGCAGTCGAGCGCCACCTTCCGCTCGGTCTCACCCCACTCGGTGCGGCTGGCGAGTGCTCGCACAGTCAGCCCGGTGAGTGCCTCGGTCGGCACCTTGTCCGGGTTCTTCTGCGCGAAGTCGATCACCAGTTCGTAACTCTTCACGTCCATCTCGCCGGTGCGTTCCGTCACCATCGCCAGCAGCCCGACCATCCCTGACACTTTCGCCGAGTCGTTCAACAGGTCGTTGCTGGTCGGTTTGAAGCTGCTCCGGGTGGCGGCCTCGTTCGCGGCCACCAGCCGCACGGTGGTGTTGTCGTGACCGAAGTCAGCGAGCAGTTCCTCGGCGCTCGCCTGCGTCCAGTCTTTACGCGGGAACCCGGGGGCTGACACCCCCGGCTCGCCCTTCTTGCCGGTGTACACGATCCGCCAGATCCGCCCGCGGTCCTTGTCTCGGCCGGGGTGCTTCAGGTCCACCTCGTAGTGGCCGATAATCTTGTTGTAAAAGTCGCTCACATACAGCGCCCCGTCCGGGCCGAGCTTGATGTCCACCGGGCGGAACCA
>JANNDF010000600.1:0-8648 GCA_031387445.1 Planctomycetia bacterium | reverse complement strand
GGGGTGGCGTTGTCTCGTTGGTCCTCCTTGGGGGGTGGGCGTTTGGCCCACCCCCCCCCCGGCCCACCCCCGCCGCCGGTTCGCCGGAACCCATCGACACGGTGGCCCCCTTCCCCCCCTGCCCGTCGTTCACCCCGGTCGTCCTCCCGCCGAACCCACTCCCGCTGTCGGCCGATCACTCCATGCTCGACCTGTTCCGTGAGGAACTGCGCGGCGGGCTACTGCTGGCCACCGAACCGGCCACCGCACCCGACGCGCTGAAGGCCGTCCGCGGCGCGGCGAAGTTGGTGAAGTGCGATGCCGTGGCGCGGGTGGCGACTGCGATGGGCGCGTACCTGACGGGCGTGCGGGAAGGGAAGTACGAACACACCGCACGGGCGGGCGAGTGGGTGCAACTGGCGGTGTTCACGCTGGCGGGAGCGATCACGACGGCCGACGATTCGTTCGCCGGGTGGGTAAGCATGGTGACGCCGGCGATGGGGGAGATTGCGGAGGTGTTCGAGGGGGCAACGGCGAACCCCTCACCCGCCGCCCTCGCTCCGCTCGGTCCGGCGACCTCTCCCCAACGGGGAGAGGTGGGCGCCATTGCCAAACCGATGACCGGCACGAGCGCGCCAGCCACACCACCTCTCCCCGCTGGGGAGAGGTCGGCGAGTGCGACGCACGAGCCGGGTGAGGGGTTGAATCACCCGTCGGTTGACATCGTCGGTTCGCCCGAACGGTCACCGCCCCCGCCGGTGGAAGAGTCCGTCGTCCGCGTGTCGGCGCAGAGCCTGAACCGCCTGATGGGGCTGGCCGGCGAGTCGCTCGTGCAGGCCCGCTGGCTGCCGTCGTTCTCGGCCGACCTGCACGCCTTGAAGAAGGAGCACGACCGCCTCGCCCACACGCTCGATGCCGCCTTCCACGCCGTTGCCGTCGGCACCCGCCCCGAACAACTGGCCGTGCTGCTGTCCGACGCCCGCCGCCAGGCGCACGCCTGCCGGAATGAGTTGACCGAGCGGGCCGCCGGGTTCGAGGACCACGCCGCCCGTAACGAAGACCTGAACGCCCGACTGTACCGGGAGGTGATCGTCAGCCGCATGAGGCCGTTCGGCGATGGCGCCCGCGGGCTGCCCCGGCTGGTGCGGGACATGGCCCGGAGCATGGGCAAAGAGGCCCGGCTGGTGATCGACGGCGTGGCGACCGAGGTGGACCGCGACATCCTGGAGAAGTTGGAATCGCCCCTCTCGCACCTGGTCCGCAACGCGGTCGATCACGGCATTGAGCCGCCAGCCGACCGCACCGCCGCCGGGAAGCCGCCGACCGGCACCGTCCGCGTGGAGGCCCGCCACCGGGCCGGCATGCTGAATGTGACAGTCGCCGACGACGGCGGCGGGGTGAGCCTGGACCGCCTGCGGCAGAAGGTGATCGACCGGAAGCTCAGCCCGGCCGATGTGGCCGCCCGCATGACTGAAGCCGAGGTGCTCGAATTCCTCTTCCTGCCGGGGTTCAGCACGGCTGCCGCCGTGACCGAGTTCTCCGGCCGCGGGGTGGGGCTGGACGTGGTGCAAGACACCATCCGCAAAGTGGGCGGGAATGTCCGCATCACAACGTCGCTCGGCCGCGGCACCACGTTCCACCTGCAACTGCCGCTGACGCTCTCCGTCATCCGGGCGGTGGTGGTGGACGTGTCCGGCGAACCGTACGCCTTCCCGCACACCCGGATTGATCGGCTCACCCGCGTCCCCCGCGACGCCGTGCGGTCGATCGAACACCGCCAGTTCGTGAGCGTGGACGGGCACAACGTCGGGCTGGTGGTGGCCGCACAGTTGCTCGATTTGCCCGCCACCCCGCCGCCGTCCGACGACCTGGCCGTGGTGCTGCTGAGCGACGCCACCGGCACCTACGGACTGGTGGTGGACCGCTTCCGCGGCGAACAAGACCTGGTGGTTCGGCCGCTCGACCCGCGGCTGGGCAAGGTGGCCAACCTGTCGGCCGCGGCCCTGCTGGACGACGGCTCGCCGGTGCTCATTGTGGACGCCGAAGACCTGATCCGCTCGATGGACCAGTACATCCAGACGGGGGCGCTCGCCCGGTGCGACACCCGCCCGGCTGGGCCGGCCCGCACCAAGCGGGTGCTGGTGGTGGACGACTCCATCACCGTCCGCGAGGTGGAGCGGCAGTTGCTCACGCACAAGGGGTACGACGTGACCATCGCGGTAGACGGGGTGGACGGGTGGAACAAAGTGCGGGGCGAGGCGTTCGACCTGCTGGTGAGCGACATCGACATGCCGCGGATGACCGGCTTGCAACTGGTGGCGGCGGTGCGGGGCGACACGCGGCTCCGGGAACTGCCGGTCGTCATCGTGTCGTACAAGGAGCGGGACGAGGACCGCATCCGCGGGCTGGAGGCCGGAGCCAACTGCTACCTGACCAAGAGCGCGTTCCACGACAACCGGTTCCTCGAAGCGGTGGAAGACCTGATCGGCCCGGCGAAGTAGCGGACGGGCGGGTCGTGCCGGCCTCTGGCGACCCTCCCCCCGCCGCCACTTCGGCCACCCCTCCCCGCCCCGACCGGGCGACCGATAGAATCAGTTCGCCCAAGAACTGTTCGCCGCGGACCCACATGCGCATCGCCATCGTGAACGACCTGACGCTCGCCCGGGAAGTGCTCCGCCGGGCGGTGCTGGCCGTGGCCGGGTATTCGGTGGCGTGGGAGGCGAGCGACGGCGACGAGGCCATCGCGAAGGCGGCGGCCGACCGCCCCGACGCGCTGCTCATGGACTTGGTGATGCCGAAGGTGAACGGGGTGGAGGCGACGAGGGCGATCATGCGGCAGTCGCCCTGCCCGGTGGTGGTGGTCACGTCCACCATCCCAGGCAACTACGATCTGGTGATGCAGGCGATGGGGGCCGGCGCGCTCGACGTGGTGGAGACGCCCACACTGGCGGCCGGCGGGGTGGTGCAGAAGGCGCAGCCCCTGCTCGCCCGCCTGGCCAAGCTGGACGCCGCCCGGCGGAACGTGACCGGATCCGGGTATCACGCGGCCTTGCCGGCGAACCCGCCCACCAGGCCGGTCGGGGCGAAGTCGCTCAACCTGCCCCCGCTCGTGCTCGTCGGCTCGTCCACCGGCGGACCGGAGGCGCTGGCGGCCGTGCTGGGGGCACTGCCGGGCGGCTTCCCGGCGTGCGTGGTCATCGCCCAGCACATCGCAGCCGACTTCGGCGGCGGGCTGGTGTCGTGGCTGGCCGCCCGGTGCAAGCTGCCGGTGAAGGCGGCCGTGGACGGCGATGCCATCACCCACGGCACGGTGCTGGTGGCCGTCAGCAACGACCACTTGGAACTGACCACCGACCTGAACGTGCGGTACACGGCCAGCCCGCGGACGTGGCCGTACCGCCCGTCGGCCGACGTGCTGTTCGCCAGCGCCGCCGCCGTGTGGCCCCGCCGCGGCACGGGCGTGCTGCTCACCGGCATGGGGCCGGACGGCGCGGACGGGTTGCTGCGACTGCGGACGGCCGGCTGGCACACCATCGCGCAAGACGAGGCGACGAGCGTGGTGTACGGCATGCCGAAGGCGGCGGCGGAGAAGAAGGCGGCGGTGGAAGTGCTGCCCCTGTCGCGGATCGGCCCGACCGTCGCCGCCCGCGTCCTCACGCCGCGGTGAGCTGGCATCACCCGCCGAACTCCCACACCTGAACCGTGCCGGCGATGTCGGTGGCCGCCAGCATCTTCTCGTCCGGCGAAAGGGCGACGGCGCTCAGCCAGTCCTTGAACTGCCCGCCGCGGGGAGCGCCCAGCACTGCCACCTCCTTGCCGTCCGACACCTGGCAGACTCGGGCAGACGTGTCGCGGCCGACCGAGACCGTGTACTTGCCGTCGCTGCTGAAGAGTACGTCCGTCACGCCCGACGTGTGACCGGCCACGTCGCGGACCAGCTTGCCCGTTTCGGCGTCGAGCAGGTGAACCTTGCCGGTGTCGGTCTCGCCCCCCTGCCCCACCGCGATCAGCTTGCCGTCCGGACTCCACGCGGACGTGATCAGCCCGTTCGCCACGAACTTCCGCCACAGTTGCGACCCGCCGTAGGTGCGGTCTTCGGGCTTGAACTTCGGGAACTGCACCTTCAGGAAGTCGACCTTCTCCTTGCCCGTGTCGGCGTCGAACGACTTGAGCACCGGCGTGGGCACGTCGAAGTCGTCCCGCTTGTAGCGGTTCTCGGACACGAACGCCGTCTTGCCGTCGGGCGACAGCGACGCGGCCACCACCCAGTTCCACGGCTGGCCGGTCCACGTCGAAATCGCCTTCTTCGAGGCGACATCCCACACGACCGTCTTGCACGCCGCATCGCCAGAAATGATTCGCTTGCCGTCGGCACTCAGGCCGAGGGCGTACACCCACTCCTTGTGCCCGTCGAGCACGTCGCACGCGGTTTGCGTTTCGACGCTCACGCCCGGTGCGGCGGTCGGTTCCTTCTTGCCACTTCGCTTCGCCTCGCGCTTGCGGGTCTCGTCATCGAGGATCGCGTCGGCTTTGCCGGCGGCTTTCGCGTCGGTCGGCCAGATGCGAACCGACTTGTCGAAGCTGGCGGACACGAGCAGTTTGCCATCCGGCGTGGCGACGAGCCGGCTGACCTCGTTGGTATGGCCATCCAACCGGCGGGTGGGCCACACGTTCGGCGCTTGCCGATCCGCCTTCGGGTCGGCCTTGAACGCCGGCGGGGTGTCGGGCAGGTCCCAGATGAAGATGTGCCCGAGTTGGTTCGCCGCGGCCAGCTTGCGCGGGCCGACGAACGCCACGGCGGTCGCCCACGAGCCTTCGAACGTGAGCTGGTAGGCGAGCTTGGGCTTGGCGGGGGAGAGGGGCATGGGCAACTCCGGTATTCGCGAGCCGAGCGGCGTGAGCCGCCGGGTGGGTGAAGCAACCCGGCCCCTCACGGGGCACGGCTCGCCGTTAACCCAGCAGTTCCTTCACCACGTCCGAGCCGAACGGGGCGAGCGGGATCGGCCGCAGGCCGGCGTAGTTCTCGATCTTCGGGTCGATGCCGAGCGCCTGGTAGATGGTGGCGAAGAAGTCGCCTTCCGTCACCGGGTTGTCCTTCACCTCCACGCCGTTCTCGTCGCTCGCCCCGTACACCTGTCCGCCCTTGATGCCGCACCCGGCGAGTGCCGTACTCCAACACCGCACGTAGTGGTCGCGGCCTGCGCGGTTGTTGATGCTCGGCGTGCGGCCGATCTCGCCCGTCCAGACCACCAGAGTTTTGTCCAGCATCCCGCGTTGCTTCAAATCCTCCAGCAACCCGGCCCAGGCGTGTTCCATCGGCGGCACCAGCCCGCGGTGCCATTGGAAGTTGTCGGCGTGCGAGTCGTAGCTGCTCTGGCCCACTTCCACGAACGCCACCCCGCTTTCCACCAGCTTGCGGGCGAGCAGGCACCGCTTGCCGAACTCGCTGTCGCCGTACAGGTCTTTGTGCTTGGCCCACTCCGCGTCGATCTTGAACGCCTCGCGGCCCTTCTGCAACCGGCGGGCGGCCTCGTACGCCTCGCGGTGCATCTTCGCCAGTTCGCTCTTGCTGTCGGCGGCGTACTTGTCTTCCACGAAGCTCCGCAGGTCGTGCCGCTTGGCCTCTTTCGCCGGGTCCATGTTCGACACGCTGAACGTGGGTAGCGTGCCCTCGCTGCCGATGCCGAACGGCTGGTACTTCGGCCCGAGGAAGCCGCCGCCGGCGTCCCCGTTGCTCGACACTTTGACAAAATCGGGCAGGTCGCCGCCCACGGTGCCCTGGTACTTGGCCACCACCGCACCCATCTCGGGGAACCGCACGTTCGCCGCCGGGCGGTAGCCGGTGTGCATCAGGTAGATGCCGCCGGGGTGATCGACCTCCGAGGTCTTCATCGAGCGGATGACGGCCACCTTGTCCATCTGCTTCGCCATCTTCGGCATCAGCTCGCAAATCTTGATGCCATTCACGTTCGTGTCGATCGGGCGGAACGGCCCGCCGGTCGGCCGACCCGGCTTCATGTCGAACGTCTCGAACTGGCTCGCCCCGCCGTTCATCCACAACAGGATGCAGTGCTTCTTCTGCCTGCGGGCCTCTTCCGCGATGGCCGACTGCGAGGTCAGCCCGCCCCAGTTCATGACGACACCGCCGGCGGCGGTGGCGAGCGCGCCCTTCATGAGGGCACGGCGGGAGAGGTGCTGGGTGGGGGTGCAGTGCATGGGAGGGGTCCGTCTGGGCGAGCCGAGCGGCGTGAGCCGCCGGTTGCGTGTTCTGAACCGACGCCTGACAGCGTTCGGCTCGCCATTTAGTGGTTGAACCGGAATTCGCTACACGTCATGAGCACCCACACGGCGTCGGCGGACGAGCCACCACCAGTCAGGTACTCGGTGAACTTCTTCACTTCACTCTCGTCGGGGCGGCGGTGGAGCGTGGCGAGGAACAGCTTCTCCACACGATCCGCCACCGGCTTCTTCGCATCGCCCACGAACTCGGCCAGCCCGCCCTTCACGCCGATCATCTGACCGAGCGGGCCGTTGTTCAGGTAGAGGTGTTCCTTCAACCCGCCCTGGAAGTCGCCGGTGCCGGTCGTCGGGTTGCCGAAGAACTGGATCAGGTAGTCGCGTCCGAGCGGGCGGAAGCGGCTCTCGTCCTTCTTGTTCGTCTCGACCGCCAGGAAGCCGGTCGCCACTTGCCAGCTCTCCACCAACTCCTCGGCGGAGAGCGGTCGGCTGCGGGCGTGCTGGAACCACTCCGGCATCGGCTCGCCGTTGCCACGTCCGCTCAGTTGGTACGCCTCGCTGCTCACGATCTCGCGGATGTACCACTTCAAGTCGAACTTGTGTTCCAACAGCCCGTGGGTCAGGGCGTCGAGCAACTTCGGGTGGGTCGGCTTGTTCGTCTCGCTCATGTTGTCCACCGGGTGAATGACGCCCCGGCCCATGAACTGTGCCCACACGCGGTTGGCGATGGCCCGTGCGAAGAACGGGTTGTCCGGCTTCGTCACCCACTCGGCGAGTGCGTCCTTCCGCGAGAACTTCGGCTTCGGCGGCACCTTCTTCTCGCCGAACTTCTCCTCCTTGAACTCCTTCGGCAGCGTCGGCTCGTCGAGGTCTTTGCCGAGCAAGAATTTCGGCTTCACCGGCACGCCCTTGTCGCCCGGTTTGGCGTCCTTCACCGACCCCGTGAACCGCACTTCGCCGAGATTCTTCTCGCCGATGGCGAACACCGGCCGGTTGTCCTTCTGCGCGACCGTCACCACCTCCAGCCGGGCGAGGAACGCGGCCATGCCGTAGAAGTCGAGTTGCTTCCAGTTCTCGTAGGGGTGGTCGTGACAGCGGGCGCACTGCAACTGCACGCCGAGGAAGGTCTGCGTGACCGCCTCAATGGCGTCTTCGGGTGCGTTCCGCCACTGGGCGAGGTACATGGCCCCGGTTTCATCGCTCGTGCCGTCGGCCGTCAGGAGTGCTTTCGCCCACACGTCGTACGGGGTGTTCTTCTCGAAGTTGCCCCGCATCCAGGCGATGAACCCGTCGCGGCGGGTCGTCTCGTAGCCGGGCGGGTTGCGGCCGAACAGCACCATGTCCCACATGTCGGCCTGGTGGCGGGCGAACCGCGGGTCGGCGAGCAGCTTGTCGATCAGCTTCGCCCGCTTGTCGGTCTCTTTGGAGTCGAGGAAGGCGACCGTCTCATCGACCGTGGGGATGGTGCCGATCAGGTCGAGGCTGACCCGCCGCAGGAACTCGGAATCGGTAGAGGGTTTCGCGGGGGACACCTTCGCCGCCGGCCACGCCGCTTTCACCTCGCGGTCGATAACGGCGCGCAAAGCATCCTGGGCGAAGGCAGACGAGGCGAACAGTGCAAATACTGCGGACAGCAGGCGGGCGGGCACGGCGGGCCTCCGTTGCGGAGGGAAGTGCGAATGAGGCGGGAAACGGCCGAAGCCGTTTGTGAGAGGATACTAACCGACGAACGGGGGCGACACAAGCGGTCGAATTGGTTCAGATCTCGCCCAACTTCTGCCGGAGCATCTCCTCGGCGTTCCCCTGCCACCGCTGCACCGTCCGCGAACTCACCCCGAACAGGTCGGCGATGTCGTTCAGCGGCCAGTCGTGGTAGTACTTCAGGCTGAACGCCTCCCGCTCCTCGGTCGGCAACTGCTCGACGGCCGAGTGGAAGGCGGACATGGTGTCCAGGTCGGCGCGGTACTCCTCGGCCGGGTCGAGTTCGCCCGACTCGTTGCCGACCGACAACCCGCTCAGGTTCGTGCCGGCCCCGGCCGGCCCGTAATACTTCTTGATCAGGTCGAGCAGTTCGCGGCGAATGGCCGTGTTGGTGAGCGCGTAGAACTGCCGCGTGCTCTCCGGGCGGATGGCCCGCAGGGTGGACAGCAGGCGGATGAGGCTGCCCTGGATCACGTCGTCCAGGTCGGCGAACCGCCCGGCCCGCGGGAACTTCTTGAACGCCCGCGCCGCCAGCCGCTGCACCGACTTCTGAATACCGCGGAACACGCCCTCGGCCGCGTTCGGCCGTCCGGCCTGCAACTCGATCACCCACAGTTGCAGGGCGTTCGTGTTCAGCGAACCTTCGGGATCGTGCGGCACGACGGTGTCCCTCGAACGGGCGAGCCGAGCGGCGTGAGCCGCCGGGTATGGAAAAGATCCCGGCGGCTCAC
>JANNDF010000924.1:0-2388 GCA_031387445.1 Planctomycetia bacterium | reverse complement strand
ATCTCCCACAGCCGCACGTACCCGTCGCGGCCGCCGGAGATGGCGTGCGACTTGGTGTTGTCGCTCTCGCGGGTGAACCGCACCACGTGGGCGGACTGCTCGTGCGCCCGCACACTGCTCACCTCCGCCCCGGTGTCGATGTTCCACACCCGCACGAACCCGTCCTGCCCGGCACTGGCCACGTACCCGCAGCAGGGGGTGAACGCCAGGCTCCAAACGCCCCGCACGGGGGCGGTCAGGGTGGACACCGCCTTGCCGCTGTCGGCGCTCCACAGGCGGATCAGCTTATCCCACCCGGCGGTGGCGATGCGGGCGCCGTCCGGGCTGAAGGCGACCGCGTACACCGGCCCGACGTGGCCGGGCAGGTTGGCGTACGAGTCCACCTGGTCGCCCCGCCACAGCCGCACCGTCTTGTCCGACCCGGCGGTGGCCAGCACGAACTGGTCGCCGCAGCCGGTCGGGGAGAAGGCGAGGGTGGTGAGCGACGAGCCGTGGTTGTAGGTGACGAACTCCACCGGGTCGCCGCCCGTGGTCAGCACCGTCACCGTCCCGTTCCGCTGGCCGACGGCCAGGAACAGGCCGTCCGGCGAGTACGCCACCGCCCGCACCCCGCTGCTGCCCTGGAACAGGTTCTTGGCGGTCGGCGAGCGGCCGGACAGGTCCCACAACTTCACCGTGCCGTCGTCGCTGGCGGTGACGAACTGGTGTTCGTTGGTCGGGTGGAAGTCGATCCCACACACCGGCCCCTTGTGGTCGTACAGCGTGTGCCGCAGAGAGTTGACCTGGGCGGTCAGGTCGTACAGTTTCAGGGTGCCGTCCTCGCTGCCCACGGCCAGCGTCTTCTTGTCCGGGCAGGCGGCGACCGACAACACCGTGCCGGCTTCGCCCTCGAACTCCCTGACGTACTGCTTGCTGACCGGCACCTCCGCCACGGCGGCAGGCGGCACGCCCGGCGCCGGCTCGCCGTTGACGACGGTCGTCGGCTTCGCCCCGCCGAAGACGCCCCACGAGACCACCCCTCCGACCCCCAGTCCGAGCAAGAACGGCATGGCCAGGATGGCCGCCATCTTCCGGCGGAACTTCCGCTTGGCCACCCGCGACAGGTGCGCACCGGGCACCACCGGGCAGGGCGCCGACGGCACCGACTCGCACGCCCCGTTCGCGGCGGCGGTGTGAGCGGACAGCACCGCCGCCACCTCCGCGGCCGTGTCCACCCGGTCGTCGGGCGTCTTGGCCAGCAGCCCGTCCACCACGTCCTCGAACCACTCGGGCACGTCCGGGGCGAGCTTCCGCAGCGGGCGGTGCGGGGTGTCGGCCACCTCGCGGAGCACGGCCAGGGGGGTCTTGCCGTCGAAGGGTGGCTTGCCGGCCACCGCCTCGTACAGCACCACCCCCAGGCTGAACAGATCCGCCCGCGCGTCCACGTCGTCCCCGCGAGCCTGCTCGGGGGCCATGTAGAGCGGCGTGCCGGACACGTACCCGGTGCGGGTGAGCTTCAGGTCTTCGGCGGCGCGGGCCAGGCCGAAGTCGGTCAACTTCACCTTGTCGCCGGCCTCGATCAGGATGTTCCCCGGCTTCACGTCGCGGTGGATCAGCCCCTGCGCGTGGGCGGCGGCCAACCCGGCGGCGGCCTGCGCGCCCATCCGGGCGGCGTCGGCCACGCTCATCTTGCCCACCCGCCGCAGCCGCTGCTCCAGGCTCTCGCCATTGATCAGTTGCATCACCAAGTACGGCAGGCCGCTGCGTTCGTCCTCGTTCACCTGGTGGACGGTGACGATGTTCTCGTGGGTGACGGACGCGGCGGCGCGGGCCTCGCGGCAGAACCGCTGGCGGGCCGTCTTGTTGCTGCTCAACTCGGGGTCGAGCACTTTCAGGGCCACGTCGCGTTGCAAGTCCGGGTCGAAGGCGTGCAACACCACCCCCATCCCGCCGCGGCCGATCATCCGCACCACCTCGAACGTCCCGAGGGTGCCGATGCGGTCGGGCAGGTCGGTGGGGGTGAGGAAGGCGAGGTCGTCGTCCGAGTCGGGCAGGGCCTTGTACGCGCCGGTGCGGGTGACCTCGACCACCACCCGGTCGATGGCCTTCCACAGGCTGGCCGGCGGCTCGTGCATCGGCAGGTTCCTCACGGCGGCGGGCAGGCTGGCCACCTCCCCGGAGGCGACTGACTCCATCACCCCCTGGCAGTCGGGGCAGTCGCCGACGTGGACGGTCACCTCGTCCGACAGACTCGGGTCGAGGTCGCCGTGGATGAGCGACTGCAACTCGCCCCGCGACGGGCAGCCGCGGGTGGCGGGCGGGGGGGTGCGGGTGGGGGAGGGGAGTGGCATAGTGGTTTCTGAGTCGGCGGGCCGGAGTGCTCTGCTCGCTCCGCGAGCGGGTCCGGAA
>JANNDF010000885.1:0-4884 GCA_031387445.1 Planctomycetia bacterium | reverse complement strand
CCCGGCCGCTCTTGTCTACAGGCGGTTGGCCGTCGGAACCCACGCCCCATTCGGGAGCCGTTTGACCGCGACCTACACCAGCACCCGCTCCCCGAACCGCCGCTGGAACAACCGCTTCACCTCGTCGCTCATCGGCGCCGGCGAATCTGCTTCTGTGTCGATCCCTTCGTTCTCCTGTAGATCGAGCAGTTCGATGTGTTCCAAGTACGCCGACTCGGCCAGTGCCCGTCCGCCGATATCCCCGGCGTAGTTCCCGTGCAGGTCAAGGTTGGTGATCCGGGTGAGCCAAGGCTGCAAAGCGAGTTCCTGTATTGTTGGTGCAAATAGCCCGATACCACTCAACCCGAGGTCGGTCAATGAAGCCAAGTTTCCGAGTGCCATGAGAAGCCTCGACATCTCGGGTTGCTCGGCGGCAGAAATGTGGAACAGCCAGTTCTCGCCGATGTCGAGGTGCCGCAGTTTCGCAAGGTGCGGCGAGTTGACGATCGCCCGCAGACCTCCGGCATCCAGGTGGCCGTTGTCGTCATATCCTTTGGCGATGAGCGTGGTGAGGTTGGCGAGAAGAGGCGAACCGAAGAACTTGGCCGTACTCCTGTACTCCTCGTCGAGTGCACAGCCCGTCAGTTCGAGCGTGGTGATCCGCAACAGGTGCTTGCACTTGTGCAGGCCCTCGACGTCCTGGTCGCCCAGGCGGAGGGTGCGGATAGGCGCCATCTCAAACAGTTCGTCGCCGTGTTCGGTCAACAGTTCGCCGGTGATCGAGATGTCCTCCACGAACCCGCGGCGGAAGCGGAATGGGTCCGAGTAATAGTCGTCGGCGAACTCGCGGAGGGATTCAGTCCACTTCACCTCATTTTCGGCGAGCAACCCCTCCTCCAGCTTTTGAAGCTCGGCAAGTTTCGTTCCCTTCGCCCCGTTCGCAATGGCGACTTGCACGCGGATGAACTCGGCCCGGTCGGGGTGGCCGTTCTCGTCGCACCAGTCGGCGTACACCAGCCGCGGCAGGTCGTCGTCCGGGGCGGCACACACCGCGGCCAGAAGGGCGTCGTGCTGGGTCATGCGCTTCCCCTGTGCGGGTGATTTCGACGGGTCACCGACCGCTCGGATTCGCCGTAAGTGCTTGGCGGGTATGTGATGTTGTAACCGGGGGAAATGGTTTTCCGATAGGGTGGGGGGAGAAGGATTACAACCATCCGCCGTCGGTTCACGCCGCCTGTTTCTTCGCCGCCACCTCGTTGAACACCGCCAGCAACGCCTGGTAGTGCTGCTCGAACGTCCAGCGGGCGGCGGCGGCTTTCGCCGACTCGCGGGCGGCGGTGCGGTAGGTTCGGTCGAGCATGGAGGCGATGGCGTAGCCGAGGGCGGGGGCGTTGTGCGGGTCGTCGATCACCAGCCCGTTCGCCGGCACGTCGAGCAGTTCGCTCGCCCCGTTGTACTTCGTCGTGATGACCGGTAATCCACACGCCAAGGCTTCGAGCGCGACCAGCGAACAGGGGTCGTAGAAGGTGGGGTGAACGAGGAAGTCGGCGGCGAAGTAGGCGTCCTTCGGGTCGTTGCGGTGGCCGAGGAAGAGGAAGCGATCCGCGACGCCGAGCTGAGTGGCGAGGCGGAGGTAGCGGCCGACCTTCGGGTGCCCGACGACGGCAATCTTGAACGGCTTGTCCTTCGGCACGGTGGCGGCGGCACGGATGAGCGGGGCAAGTCCCTTGAGCCGGTAGTTCATGGCCACGAACAGGCCGACGGGCGTGTCGTCGGGCACGCCCCAGCGGCGGCGCTCGGCGAACCGGCGTGCGGGGCGATCCGCCGCCGCGAACCGGCCGGGGTCGATGGCACTATGCACCACCCGCGTACGGTCGGGGCCGATGAGGTAGTGGTCGGCGAAATGCCGCTGCACCATCCGGCTGTTCACGATGATGGTGGATTTGCTGGCACCCAGGTACTGCTTGCGTTCGAGGCGGCTGAACGACCACGCGGCGAGGTCGAACCACTTGGCGGCGGAGGCGAAGAACCGCACCACCGGGTTGGCGAACTTGCGGCGGTTGTGCTCGGCACTCGCGGCGTGTAACCCGCCCTGCGGGTAGAGCACGTCCTGTCCCCACGTCTTGTCGAACCCGACGGACACGTCGTGCCGGTTCGCGGCCAGAGTTTTTTCCACTGCCTTGCCGAACCGCCAGGGCCGCAGGAAGCGTGGCCCCTTCGGCACGTCGAGCTGGTGAAACACGGTGGATGCAGGCAGCGACGCGGCGTCCCACCGGCAGGCGTACAGGTGAACCTCGTGCCCATCCGCGGCCAACCGGCGGGCGAGGTCGCCGAGGTACGTCTCCGCACCACCGCGGGCGGGCAGCACCGACTCGTAGCAGAGGGCGATGTTCATGCCGGGGCCGCCGCCGGGGTGTGCTTGTCGTGGTGCCGCTGGTAGCGCCGGGCCTTCGCCAAGATGTAAGGCTTCAACCACTCCGGCGGACGTGCAACACCGCCCCAGTCGCCGCTGCGATACTCGGCCCAAAGGTGTTCGCGGTCGGCGTCGGTCACACCGGGCACGTTCGACGAGTAGAACAGTTGGCCGATGTCCTTGATGACGTACCACTGCCAGCCGAGGCGGTGCCGGGCGAGGCGGTGGAAGTCGATCATCACCACTCGGTCGAGCCACGACTCCGGCGGGCTGGCGATGTCGGCTTCGCGGATGTAGAAGTGGCAGAAGTACAGGTCTTTGTGGAACATCCGCCGGCGGTGCAGTTCGCGGCTCAGCCGGGCGAGTTCGGCGAACAGGCCACGCTTCCAGGCGGTGAAGTCTGTCTCGGCGAGTGTTGCGAACGCCTGCGGCACGGCTTCGTGCAGTGGCAGCATGTCGGCCAACTCTTCGACCGCGAGGAACGATTGCAGTTTGCTACCCGGCCCATGGAACTCGCCCGCCGCCACCGCCCGCGGCACCGGCAAGCCTTCCGCTTTCGCCCACTCCAGATGTTCCCACTCCGACAGCCCCGGACTCCACGCCCGGCCGGGGAAGCACTTCGCCATCAGCCCGTCCCACGCCGGCAACACGAAATGCCGCTTCAAGAACACCACCAGCGTGCGGCCGTCAGCGTCCGTCAGCGTCCAGCGGGCGATCGACCGCCCCTGCTTCTCGTGCAGTTTGTCGGTGACCGACACGGTCATGATGGTGGCGGGCCAGTCGGCTCCGGCGAACCGCGGCCAGTCGGGAGCACACCTCAGTACGGCCGTCATCCGCTCGCCCCGTGGTAGCCGCCCTTCACCCACCCGCCGGCGGTGCGGTCGAACGGCCGAATGAACCGGGTCAGATCGGCGGTGCGCTGACTGGCACTCACCCGCCGCACCACCCGCACGGCGAACGGCGACCCGACGGCCACTGACACCGCGGTGTCATCGGTCACGACGAACAGCGGGTCGTTCGGCGACCCCGTGTCGGTCGGGCGCAGGCCGGCGTCGTGCAACCGACGGAGGAGCCGCCCGCACTCGGTCAACACCGCGGCACTTAGAGCCGGGGTCGTCGTTGAGCGTGCGAGGAACGTGGCGAGCGACACCACTCCGCTCGGCAGGTCGGCACACAGGAACGACTCGGCCGCAACCGCCGAGGTCATCCGCTGGCCGAACGCCAGCAATTGAGGGGCGGCGATGGCGTGGCGTGCGAGGTGGAACAGCACGCGGGCGGCGGTGGCGGCCGGGCTGCGCCACGGGCGCTCCCGCACGGCCGCAACCATTCGCCCGACCGGATCGACGGTGTGGAACCGCACCAGCACCGCCGGCCTCTCGTTCGGCAAGATGATCCGCTCGCGGTGGCCGTGCGGCGGGGTGGCGGTCGGCGTCGGCGTGTAGAACGGTGCTGCCTCGGCGGGCGTCGGCCACACGGCAGCCACTTCGGGCACGGCCACCACCACCTCGCCGGCCACCCACACCAGCCGTTGCGGTCGGTCGGTGGCGTGCCGCTGCGCTCGAATCGACGGCCGGTCTTCCCGCCGGACGGCGGCCGAATTCACCGCACGAGCCATAAAGCTGAAGCGATCCGGCACGGGGCGGCCCAACCGCCGACAGGTCCGCCGGTACGCCCACAACACCCGCAGGCGGTCGCATTTCGTGGCCAACTCCGCCGCGATGCCGGCGTGCAAGCTGCCGAACCAGCGGACGAGGTCGGCGTTGCGAGTGTGACCGGGCTTCGGAGCGGACGGCCAGTCGATCACCGTCACGGCGTGGTCGTCGCCGATGAGCAGGTGCTTGGCGGCGAGGTCGGGCGTGGCGAATCCGGCGGCGTGCAACTCGGCCAGCGCGGTGCCGATGCGGGTGGCCACCTCCGCCTGCCCCTCACCGGCCGGCCGGTCGCGGAGCAGGGTGAGCAGATCGACCGCGCCGGCCAGTTCGTCCACCAGCAGGAACGCCCGGCCGGTCGCGTCTTCGCCGCGGGCCAGCCACTGCGGGCCGGGCAACCCGGCGGCTTCGAGGGCCGTCAGCGTGGCCGTCTCCCGCTCGCACCGGCTCACCCACCCGAACCCGGCCGCCCAGTTCTTCGCCCGCCACCGCACGCCGGCCACGTGCTCCCGCTTCAGGTACGCCGTGCGGACGCCCGACCCGCTCCGCAGGTCCACTCGCACCACGTGACGGTCGGTGTGCCCGCTCACCACTTCGCCGGCCAGTGACAACGCGGTGTCAGCGGACGTGACGCCGCACCGGGCCAGCCACGCGGCGTAGCGGGGGTGGGCGACGAACTTTCCATGTCGGCCCGCTGTGTCGGCGGTCTTGCTGTAGCCGGCCTCTGTGAGGCCGGTGCCACCGGACTCACAGAGGCCGGCTACAGGGGGTGGCAGTGAGGGGAGTAGGTGCAGCCCCCGGTGGAGCGGCACCCGCCCGCGGGTGAGGGTCTGGTCAGCCGGC
>JANNDF010000878.1:0-2191 GCA_031387445.1 Planctomycetia bacterium | reverse complement strand
CGCTGGTGAAGGAGCGGCTCGAACGCCGTGACGAAATTCACCTCCGCCGGCGGGTGTTCAAGGGGTTGTCGAAGCTGTTGAAGAAGGGGTACGAGAGCCGCAAGGGGAAGGGCGGCGGGTTCTGGCTGGCCCCGCACTGGTGGTTCATCGACGGCCTCGGCCGCGAAGAGGCTGGCCGATCCAAACGCACCGAGGACGGCGAGGGCGAACTGCTGCGGCGGGTCGGCCCGCCGTTCAACAAGGCGTTCGGCCAGCGGCCGCGGCAGTACCTGCACAAGGTGCTACGGGCGGTGCAGATCGACGTGATCTATATCGAAGACGGCGTGCCGCTGAAGTCGGTGGTGAAGGTGCTGCGGCAACTGCTGGAGGTGTACGACGTCCACGCCGGCCAGAAACTGGTGGACGACCACACCTTCCAGGGCATCCCGAAGGTGCGGGTGATGGTCCACGAGTTCAGCCCGATCAAGCCGCCGACGGCGGTGACGTACAAGCAGCCGAAGTTCGACGACCTGAGCCGCGGGCGGGTGCTGCACCTGTTCAAGGACAAGGGCGACCACGAGGAAGTGAGCGACGTGCCGATGGACTTCGACTACGCCCCGCGGCCGATGCTGGTGGGGTGAAGGCGAACGGCGCGACCGCCAGGGAGCGGTGTGAGCCACTCACTTGGCGGCTGAGGGCTTAGCAGCGTGGAACGCACCCCAGAACAATCGGCCGCCATTGCCGACATCCGTAGCCGAGTGGTGGGTGGGTGTAGCGCTGATGAGTTCGCGGGCTTGCGATGCCCCGTCTGCGGGTCGTGTCTCAAGCTCGACTCCCACCCCCGTCCGGATGGGACCGCGCTCGTATTCGTCGCGTGCAGCGTCAGCACGGTCCACATGGGGTTCACCGACCGGGCATCAGTCGTCCCAGCTTGGTGGGCACTGCATCAGTCCGGAGGATGGATCGTTGAGTGACCTGCACCCGCGGCCCTTGTGGGCCGGGTTCGCCAAGAACGTCACTTGAAGAACTCCACGGCATTGCGGAACAGCTGCATCCCCTCGCCTTCTGTCTTCAACCCTTCTCGCGTCCACCGCGGGTGCTGGGTCGGTATGGCGTGGCGTTCGGGGTGGGGCATCAGGCCGAGCACGCGGCCGGTGGCGTCGCACACGCCGGCCACGTCGTCTTGCGACCCGTTTGGGTTGTGCGGGAAGCCGGCGGCCGTGTTCCCGTCCGGGTCGGTGTACCGCAGCACCACCTGCCCCGCCTGACCTAACCCCTTCAATATCCATTCCTTGCGGCAGACGAAATTACCCTCGCCGTGGGCCATCGGCACGAACAGCTTGTCGATGCCCTTCAAGAACGGCGACTTGTCCGACGTCACCTTCATGTGAACCCAGCGGTCCTCATACCGGCCGGACGTGTTGTGCGTGAGGGTGGCGAGCGGGCCGTCTTCGTCGGGCGGCACCAGCAGCCCGGCCTTCAGCAGGGTCTGGAAGCCGTTGCAGATGCCGAGGATCAGTTTCTCGTCGTCGCGGAACTCGCGGATGGCGTCGGTGAGGAAGTGTTCGAGCTGGTTGGCCATGATCTTCCCCGACCCCACGTCGTCGCCGTAGCTGAACCCACCAGGGCAAACGAGGATCTGGAAGTCTCGCATTCGGGCGGGGTTCTCGCGGAGGGCGAGGACGTGAACCCGCTCGGTGGCGGCCCCGGCTTGCAGGAACGCGAACTCGGCGTCGCGGTCGCAGTTGGTGCCCGGCCCGCGGAGGATCAGAACGTTCGGGGTGGGCATGGAGAAAAGTCCGTGAGGGTGTCAGTTTCTGCTTGACCAGGGGGCCGGAGCGTGGTCAACTTTTTGTACCGTCGCCCGGCCCCCCGAGCCAGACAAGGCGACGCGAAACGACACGGATGATCGCCGAATCAGATCGCATCGAGGGGGGCGTGGGCACCGCTTCCCAAAAAATCCCCGTAGGCGTGTTGACAGACCCCCGGTGCCGGCTATCATTCCCCCTGTCGCCACACGAAACTGTGACGACGAGAAGTGAGACGAGTGAACGCAAGTCGTTTGCAAGTCGAACTTTCGGTCTTTGACAAGTGAGCAGCGTAAGAGCCTGACCGAGAGTGGGCATCGCCGTAAGGTGGATACTCACTCGATGGTACTGATCGGCTCTCGCACCATCTCCGCGAGCGGGCAACCGCGAGTGGCCGGTGTGGC
>JANNDF010000592.1:0-16918 GCA_031387445.1 Planctomycetia bacterium | reverse complement strand
GCCGGTCTGGAACAGCGTTCGCTGGGGAGCATGGGAGGCCACGCGCTCGGCCGACGCAACATCGGCCACCACTCTTGCGAGTGGGTGAATCTGAACCCACGACATCACACCCGCCTTCATCCTATTGCGCCAACAATCCGGCGGGAAAGCCGTCCGAGTTGTTACGGTGATGGTACACGTCGCGCACGTCGGGGAGGGTTTGCCATGTCCGCCACGTTCCGTTGCCGGTGTGGGCGGTGGATTCGCACCACCGCTGATGAACCCGTCGTTCGCTGCCCGAACTGCCTGCGCACGCTCTCCCGCCCGCGAGGGTTGTGGTGGGTTCTCGGCTCGCTGGCGGCGGTGCTGGCCGTGATCGCGGTGGTGGCGGCTGTGTGGCCGCGGGCGTCGGTCGAAGAAGTGCGAGCGGAAGTCCTGGCGACGACACCGACCACTTCAACCCGACCGACACCGCCAACCGTCACTAAGCCGACTGAAGCGCTCCCGCCCGTCACGAAGCCGACGCCGCCGGCCCCGCCCACTCCGCCGGTGGTGCCACCCCCTACCCCATCGATGCCCGCACCCGCGGCCGTGCCCGACCTGCCCCGTATCGGCAAACTGGTGGTCGAACCGGCGGGCAAGTACAAGGAGGGCGACACCTTCGTGCAACAGGTGACGGTGGTCCGGTCGTCGTCGTTCGGCGTACTCGTCATCGTCACCACCCAGGCGGCGGAGTACACGCTCACGTCCAAACTCGAAGTGATGAAGGTGAACGCCGACGGGTCCATCGTGGTGACGCAGACTGTGCAGACTGGCAAGCTGATCGACGCCACCGCCGACCTGAAGCAACCGCTGACCGACGCCCTGAAGACCGCCGAGGGGGCGAAGTTCGAGTTGGCAGTCGCACCGAACGGGAAGGTGACAGCTCTCAAAGGACTGGCCGACCCGGTGAACGTGAAGCTGGGCCGCGAAGCCGAGCAGCAGACGCTCCGCCTCTGGTCGATTCTGGATGCCGATGCGTGGAAAGAGTTCGCCGGGATGACTTTCTTCCAGCCCGACAAACCCGGCTTGGGAGCGAAGTGGAACCGCGACTTCTCCCACGATTGGGACGCGCTGGGAAGTTGGCTCGGGCGGACGGACTACACCACCGCGGCGAAGGCCGAGAAGGACGGCCGGCACAAGATCGACTACGCTCACGCCATCTCGCACCGGCCGGCGAAGGGTCCGGGCAACTTGCCCATCACGATCAAGGAGAGTGCGTTCCCGGCGGTGAAGGCCGGCGGCACCCTCCACTACGACGCGGCGACCAACCGCGTGACGGCGGCGGAGGAGTTGTTCCACGTCCGCGGGGGTGTGGTGGTGTCGTTCGGCGGTGCGGACGCGACGGTGGAGGTGGAAGAGCAGCAGAAGTTCCGCCTGACCGCGTCCGAGGTGAAGCCCCGCGAACTGATCGGCCAGGTGCCGAAGAAGTGACATGCCACCATCACCCCGACTTTCGCCGACGGAACCGCCGCGCCACCAGGTCGCACAGCATCGCCCACGACGCACCGAGCACCCACCCGCCGAGCACGTCGGTGGGGTAATGAACGCCGAGGAACACGCGGCTGACGCCAACGAGCACGGTGAGCAACACCGCGGCACCGATGAGGTACGCCCGCACCGCCGGGCGTGAGATCCGGCCGGCGAGCAGCACCGCGAGCGACAGGTAGACCGCCGCCGCCGCGGCCGAGTGGCCGCTCGGGAAGCTGGCGTTGTGAGCTTCCACGAGGTGGGGCACCACGGCCGGCCGCGGGCGGGCGAACACCACTTTCAACCCTTCGCAGATCGCCCCGCCCCCCAAGGCGGCGATCATCACCACCGCCACCGACGCCCACCGCCGGCGGACGGCCAGGAAGCCGGCCACGACGAGCGTGATCAGCGTGAGTACCGTGTACCCGCCGAGCGCGGTCACGTCGTGTGCGGCCACTGTCAGCCACCGCGGGCCGAGCGGCACGGCCGGGTCGGCGGCGGTTCGCAGGCTCTGCAAGAGGTGATCGTCGAACGCCGGCGGGCCGGCGTTCACCACCGCGGCGACGGCGAGGAAGCACGTCAGCCCGCACGCGGCAAGAAGGGCGAGCCAGCCGTTGCCACGCAGTGGGCGGGGGACGAGACGGGTTTGTGTGGCGGGCTGGGGTTGGCTGGTTGGGGCCTCCGGAGCGAACACCTCGATGGCCTTGGGCACCACGTCGAATTTGGCCGGCGTCGCGGTCGTCAACTCGCCGTCGGTGTTCACCCGCTTCGGCTTGTGCGTTCGCAGTTCCACCTTCTTCCCACTGAACACCCGCACCCGCGGTGACCCGGCGAGCGTACCCCGCAACAGTGCCGGCATGAGCAGGAGCAGTTCCCACCAGCCGCGCACTTGCAGGCTGAGCACGTCCAAGCGCTGGTCGTCGATGGCCGCGTCGGAGGCCACCGTCAGCCCGCCGCCGTAATGCACCCCGTTGCCGACCGTCACCTGCACCGTCTTCGAACGGTGGGTCACGCCGTCCACGGTGATGTCCGCCCAGAACGGCCGCCACCGCCACACCGCTTCGACCGCGGCGATCAGGTACGCGAACACGCCGAATCGGGCCTTCCGCTCCTTCGACAGGCCGACGGTGATGGTCACGCTCAGGCCGACACTGGCGGCGTTGAAGAAGTGCTTGCCGTTCACCCGCCCGAGATCAATGCGGCGGGTGTGGCCGGCGGTGATGACCTGGCACGCGGCGGGGATGTCGGCCGGCAGGTTCAGGGTGCGGGCGAGGTCGTTGGCGGTGCCGAGCGGCAGAATGGCGAGCGGCTTGCGTGCCTTCACGAGAGCGGCGGCGGCGGCGTTCAGTGTGCCGTCCCCGCCGCCGATCACGATCACATCGACCCCGGACGCCAGGTCACGGATGCGGTCGCAAATGGACTCGCTTGCCCGCGGGCTGCCGTCGATCACCTCGAACCCGAGTTTGGCGAGTTCCGCCACCGCGACAGCGTGGGCCGCTTCCCCCTGGCGGGCGAAGCGGTTCACGATCAGCAACACCCGTCGAGTCATCGCCCCACACCGCCGGGCAAATTCGAGCCGGTCTTCGGCCCGAGGCGGAAGTCGTCTTCCGGCGGCAGTGCGTACTTGTCGCGGGCACGCCGCTTCTGCTCTTCGATGGTGTAACTCGGGTCGTCCGGGCGTGCCTTTTGGCGTGCGGCGCACAGGCTGCCCACGTTCCGACACCCGACCCCCGCCGCCATGCCCACCAGCACCGCGAGCAGCAACAACGTCCGTGTCATCGCCGGCCCTCCCGTCGGGAAAAGACGCTTCGACCCGACGGTATCGGCACGCAAAGGGTGTGCCCTTGCCGGGTTCGCCACACATTGCGCAGACCGTAGCCCCAAGGTTCGGCATGATCGGACTCGTCGACGGATTCACCACTCGTCATCTCTTGTTCGCACAGCGATTGACTCCCCATCGGCCCGTAGTTATCCTTTCCCCCCTTACCTGCCTCATCGCATTTTCCCAATCCTCAACAGGACACGCCCATGGCCCTGTTCGCGGCCGACCCCGACCCCTGGAAAGTCCTGGCGTCACTCGCAACAGTCGTCGGGTTGGTGATCGGACTGGTCTCGGCGTTCATCAAAGGCAAAAGCAAAGAGCGGAAGGAGATGGTCAAGATGCTCAGGAAGTTCAGGAAAACCACGCCAAGACCGCTGAACGAGGAAGAGGCGAAACTGCTCCGAAAGTTGGAAATGCCGGAAGTGGAGATCGGTGACCTCGTACGGGAATTCGAGAGCGAGTATCAGCGGAGCCTGCCGCCTGAAGGACGATCTGATCGCTGGTCGAATTGAGGAGCGCCGCGAGGCGGTCACTACTTCGCCAGGTGAGCCTGAACCGCGTCGAACAACTCCTTCTGAGTCGGGTTATTGGCGGTGTCGCCCATGCCCAGCCCGCTCGCCCGAATCTTCGCAGCGTCCGGGTTGGTCAGATCGACTTTTCTGAAGTGGGCGTACCACAGCGTTCCGGCCCGCAAGCCGGTGTCGTCGCACACGTACACCGGGCCGTCCTTCGCCGCCACCGCCGTGTCGAATGCCGCCGTCGCCGCCGGGACGGTCGCCGGGCCGGTCGGAATGCCCACGAATTTCAGCCCGGCCGCCTCGCACACCGCCTTCACCGCGGTCACGTCGGCGGTCGGCTCATGGGCGTACACCACCGTCTTGTACCCACTCTTGGCCAGCCACTCGTACCCTTCGAGCGTCGGTTTCACGCCGTTCGCCACGTTCGCCTTGCCCTTCACCAGTTGGAAGTCGAACAGCCCGACCGGGAGTGTTTCCGGTTTCGGCGACGCCTTCGCCTCCCGTTTGATCGGGTCGCGCTCTTCTTCGATCTTGGGACCGGCGCCGGGCAGGTCGAACGGCCCACCGGGGGCAACCGGATCGAGGAACACATTGCGATCCGGCACCGGCTTCGAGCCTTCCAGCGGGGCCTTCTTCGACTCCGAGGGGTTGTCGTTCAGCTTCTCCGGCGTGTCGGGCATCCGCTCGGGCACCAGCACCTTCTTCGGCTTGATCGACTCGGACGGCACGTCCAGGTTCTTGGGCAACGCCGGGTCGGTCAGTTTCTTCGACTCCGATTCCACCGGCCGGGGCAGATCGAACGGCGACCCGAATCCGGTTCCGCTCGGCGGCGGCGAGTACGGCTCGATGGGATATTCCAGTCGTGGGGCCGGGCGGACGGGTGTATAGGTGTCTCGGCGGCCGGTCTCCGGTCGAACGGGCACGCCCGGACCTGGAATCGTGCTGCCCCGTGGGGGGATGTAGCCGGGGTCGAAGTCGGTGGGGGCGGTGTCGGTGCGGGGCGGCGGGTCACAATTCCGGTGGAACCGCCGGCAACCCAACGGCGCAAGCAAGGTGAGCACGGCCAGGGTGGTCATTCCGATGTGCCGACTGCTCACGGCCGAACCTCGCCGAGGGGACGAACTTGAGCGAATCGTACAACTCTGGGCGCAATTCCGAAGCCGTCGCCGGGCATGATCGGTAAAAGTTGCAAGCCGAAGTGTAAGGCCGTAGCGGTTGTAACGGATGACGGTGGGGATCACCCGCAGCCACGGATTTCACGGATCGAACAGATGAAGCATGAAGAATGATGGGGCTCATTCTGTCGGCTCTGATCCGCCCTCTTCCGTACCACCCGCGGCCGCTGTGAAATCGTTTAGTGGCGGAAGTGACGCACGCCGGTGAACAGCATGGCGATGCCGTGCTTGTCGCACGCCTCGACGCTCAGCTTGTCGTTCACGCTACCACCGGGCTGGATGACCGCCGTGACCCCTGCTGCGGCGGCCAACTCCACGTTGTCCGGGAACGGGAAGAACGCGTCCGACGCCAGCACCGACCCCTTCGCCCGCTCGCCCGCCTTCTTCACAGCGATGTCCACCGACACCACCCGGGACATCTGCCCGGCCCCGACGCCGACCACCTGCGTGCCGCTTACCAGCACGATGGCGGTCGACTTCACGTGCTTGCACACGAACCACGCGAAGTGCAGAGCGGCTTGCTCGTCCTCGGTCGGCTTGCGCTGCGTCGCCACCTTCCACTTGTCCGGGTCGTCGGCCCCCACGTCGCGGGTCTGCACCAGCAACCCGCCGTCCACACGGCGGTAGTCCAACCCCTGCGGCCCGCCGCTCAGCGGGCCGGTCTTGAGCAGCCGCACGTTCGCCTTCCAGCCCATCAGGGCTTCAAGGGCGAACGGGTCGTAGTCGGGGGCGATGACGCACTCGATGAACCGCTTGGCGGCCGGGTCCATGAGGGCCTGGGCGGTGGCGGTGTCAACGGTGCGGTTGAACGCGAGGATGCCGCCGAAGGCGGAGAGCGGGTCGCCGTCCCAGGCGTGGCGGAAGGCTTCAGCGAGGGTGGGGGCGGTCGCCGCCCCGCACGGGTTGTTGTGCTTCACCACCACCGCCGCCGGCCCGGCGAACTCACGGGCAAGGTTCAGCGCCGAGTCGAGGTCGAGGATGTTGTTGTAACTCAGTTCCTTGCCGTGAAGCTGTTCGGCGGTGGACACGCACGGGCGGGTGATGCCTGGTTCGGTGTAGTCGGAATAGAAGACGGCGTGCTGGTGGGGGTTTTCGCCGTAGCGGAGCGGACGTGAACTACCTAATGGCATGGAAAGGAAAGCGGGATTGCCGAACTCCACCATATTGTCGATCTTTCGAGCTTCTAGGAAGTCGCGTTGATCGAAGTACCCAGCGATAGCGGCGTCGTAACGAGTCACCACTTCGAAGGCTTGTGCCGCATAGAGTCTCCGTGATCCAGAATCGATCTGACCTCCATCCGCTGCGAGCATCATAAGGAAATCGTCGTACTGATTGGGACATGTCAGCACGGCCACGCTCTCGAAGTTCTTGGCCGCGGCTCGCACCATGCACGGCCCGCCGATGTCGATGTTCTCGATGGCCTCGGCTTCGGTCACGCCCGGCTTCGCCACCGTCTGCTCGAACGGGTAGAGGTTGCACACCACGAGGTCGATCTCGGGCAGGCTGTGGTCGGCGAGCGTCTGCATGTGCTCCGGCTTGCTCCGCTTGGCGAGCAGGCCGGCGTAGATGGCCGGGTGCAGCGTCTTCACCCGCCCGTCGAGGATCTCGGGGAACTTGGTCAGCTCGGAGATGTCCTTCACCGGCAGGTTGGCGTCGGCCAGGATCTTCCGCGTGCCCCCGGTGGCGATCAGTTCCACGCCGTACTTCTGGTGCAGTTCGGTGGCGAACGGAACGAGGCCGGTCTTGTCGGACACGGAGAGCAGGGCACGGCGGATCGGACGCAGTTCAACAGACATTTTTCACCGCAGAGGGCACATGAGGGCACGAGAGAAAAACAGAGCAGAGATTTTAGAACTTTCTCTTCTCTCATGTGCCCTCATGTGCCCTCTGCGGTGAAATCCGCCTTCGCTCCAACTGAACCACCTTGCCCGCCCGTCGCACATGCATGCCGTCGGGGAAGTCGGCCGCGGAATGCTCACCCGTCGCAATCTTTGCCGCCCGCCGCCAGTGCTCGAAGGTCATCGCGTTGACGGGCCAGCGCTCGCGGTCCCACAGCATCCGCAGCACGTTGCGGGTTTTCGCCTCGCCGAGTGCGGTCAACTTGTCCGCATCGAGGATGAGCATCCCGCCTGCCCGCGGCAGTTCGACCGTTCGCAGAAGCTCCGCGGTTTCGAGTTCCTGCTCCGCGAACAGTTCCTCCGCCTGTACGCTCAGCCGGTTCAGCACGTCCACGATGCCGGGGTTGTAGGTACGGAGCAGCGGGAGAAGTTCGGCCCGGATGCGGTTGCGGGTGAACGCGGTGTCGGCGTTGGTGCTGTCCGTGCGGAAGGGTTGCGACAGGGATTGCAGGTAGGTGAGTAGATCGGTGCGGGGGATGGTGAGCAGTGGGCGGAGGATGATTTCACGAACCGGGGCAATCCCCCGCAACCCCTGCAACCCGGTGCCCCGGATCAGCCGGTGCAGCACCGTTTCCGCCTGGTCGTCGGCGGTGTGCCCGGTCGAGATCCAGCCCGCCCCTTGTTCTGTCGCCAGAGCAGTCAGCCACTCGTACCGCACCCGCCGGGCGGTCGCCTCGACATTCCCGCCGAGCGCCGCGACGTTCACCCGATGTGTGTGAACCGCCACACCCAACTGGCCCGCCAGTTCGACCACGAACACTTCATCGGCATCACCCTCATCGCCCCGCAGTTGGTGGTTCACATGACCTACCACCACCCGCCCGCCGCACTCCACCAGTGCCCGCAAAAGGGCCACGCTGTCGGCCCCGCCGGAAACGGCCACCACCCCCAACTCGCCCGCCCATCCGGGTCGCAGTCGGTTCATCGCCGTTCGCACTCGTTCGGGGACGCTCTCCACGGCATACTCTGGTAGAATGTGGCCACCCGCCGAGAAGTGCGGCGGAATGGACTTGAATGAATCTCCCGCGGAGGCTATCCGTGCCCCCCTCCGAGCCGACCACCAACGACCCTGTTCCGGCCCTGCCGCAGGCGGAGTCGCCGCCACCCGCGGACGACCTGCCGATCGCCCGCCCGGTGGCGGCGGCCGACCGGGACTACGAGCACGTGTACGACGACGACGAGGGGGATTTTAAGTTCGACGACGACGTTCGCAACCGCCCGGCCCGCCGCATGGCGATGTACGTGCGGATCCTGCTGGCGGCGATGGCGGTCGGGTTCACGGCGGTCATTATCACCGCCCTCTGCCTGAACCCGTACCAGGATGGCGAAGCGAAGACGATGGAGACGCACACGCAGTTGGGGCTGCCGAAGTGCAGCAGTGTGCAGATGTTCGGCAAGCCGTGCCCGGCGTGCGGGATGACCACCAGCTTCGCCCTGCTGACGCACGGCGACGTGGTGAACTCGATGAGGGCGAACTGGGTGGGCACACTCATGTGTGCCGCCATCATCGTACTCACCCCGTGGCTACTGGTGAGCGCGTTCCGCGGGCGACTGCTGTGGGTGCGGAACGGGGAACTGTTTTCGACCATTATCCTGGCCGGCCTGCTCCTGCTCATGATGGGGCGGTGGTCGTGGATCATGTTCGTGCAACCACCGCCGGGGTGACCCTCCGGCGTTCGAACCGGGGGGTTCACGGATGAGCCGGAAGTTCTGGCGGCGGGCGGCGGTGGGGACCGCCCTGATGACGGCAGCGGTGTTCAGCTTCGGGTGCGGGCCGGGCACCTGGTGGCACCTGCTGAAGGGCGACGAGACGATGAAGGCCGATCACCCGCTCACCCCGCCGGAGGGGAAGAAAGAGGTGATCGTGGCCGTGTCCGTGACGTCCAGCCACGGGGTGCCGGCCGGGACCGACCTGGACCTGGCGGGCAAGTTCGGCTCGCAGTTGAAGGTGCTGTCCGAGACGAACAAGGACACCAAGATCGTGGTGGTGGATCAGGCGAAGGTGAACGCCTTCAAGACGAACGACCCGAACCGGTGGAACACGGGGAATCCCGGCGACTTCGCTCGCCAACTGGGGGCGGACTACTGGATCGACGTGACCGTGGTGTCCCTCAAGCTGATGGACCGCGACTACGGCGGGGAGATCTGCCGCGGCAGTGCCAACCTGGAAGTGGCCGTGTACGAGGCGGGGAAGGGCGAGCCGAAATACACCTACCCACTCACCCACCAGGCGCAACTGAAGCCGACCGACGTGTCGCAGGTGAACCTGTACCGCAACCAGTACCTCGGCCAGTTGGCCACTGAACTGGCCTTCCGCCATGTCAAGTACAAGGGCGAGCAGAAGCGGGCGCTCGAGAAGCAGTAACGGGACGCACACGAGCATCACGCACGGGGCGGTCGGGACCAGCTTACAATGAGCCGATCCCGACCGCCCCGTGAGCGTTTCCATGTCCGCCTTCGCTTCCCTCGTCGAGACGACCGACGACGCCGTCTACACCCTCACCAGCACCATCAAAGGGCCGACCGGCAAGCTGCCGGTGACGGACGACCTGCTGCGTCACGCACCGAGCGGGGACCTGTTCGGGTGGACGCAGAACGTCGGCATGGGCCTGCAACCGGAACTGCTCGGCCGCAAAGAGTTCCTCATCCTCAGCACCCACGGCGGGCTGCGAGCGGAAGACGGTTCGCCCATCGCGCTCGGCTACCACAGCGGGCACTGGGAAGTCGGGCTGCTGGTGAAGGCGGCGGCGGAGGAGTTCAAAGCCCAGAAGGGCATCCCGTTCGCCGGGGCCGTGACCGACCCGTGCGACGGCCGCACGCAGGGCACGCCGGGCATGTACGACAGCCTGCCGTTCCGCAACGACGCGGCGATGGTGATGCGGCGGCTGATGCGGAGCCTGCCCACGCGGGCCGGGGTGATGGGCGTGGCGACGTGCGACAAGGGACTGCCGGCGATGATGATGGCGCTGGCCAGTCAGCACGACTACCCGACGATCCTGGTGCCCGGCGGGGTGATGCTGGCCGGCGAGACGGGGGAAGAGGACACGGGCAAGGTGCAGACCATCGGTGCCCGCTACGCGAACGACGTGATGACCATCGATCAGGCGGCGGAAGCGGGTTGCCATGCGTGTGCGAGTCCCGGCGGCGGGTGTCAGTTCCTCGGTACGGCGGCGACGAGTCAGGTGATTGGCGAAGCGCTCGGACTGAGCCTGCCGCACTCGGCGCTCGCGCCGTCGGGTCAACCGATCTGGCTCGACATGGCCCGACGATCCGCGAAGGCGTTGGTGTCGATGCAACGGAGAGGTATCACCACGCAACATGTGCTGACGGACGCCGCATTCCGCAACGCCCTCGCCGTGTTCGCCGCGTTCGGCGGCAGCACGAACCTGCTCCTGCACACTCCCGCCGTCGCCTTCCACGCGGGGGTGAAGCGGCCGACCGTGGACGACTGGAACCACTTCAACCGCCAGGTGCCGCGGCTGGTGGACGCCCTGCCGAACGGCCCCATCGGGCACCCGACGGTGCGCGTGTTCCTCGCCGGCGGCGTGCCCGAAGTGATGTTGCACCTCCGCGAACTCGGCATGCTCGCCCTCGACGCCCTCACCGTTTCGGGTGAGTCGCTCGGCAAGGTGCTGGAGTGGTGGCAGTCGTCCGACCGCCGCAAGCGGCTCCGCGACCACCTGTTCACCAAAGACCGCATCGACCCGGACACGGTTATCATGTCGCCGACCGCGGCGAAGGCCCGCGGCCTCACCAGCACCGTCACGTTCCCCCGCGGCAACCTCTGCCCGGACGGCAGCGTCATCAAATCGACCGCCATCGACGCGAGCGTGGTGGACGCCGACGGCGTGTACCGCAAGACCGGCCCTGCGAAGGTGTTCACCACCGAGAAGGCGGCCATCGCCGCGATCAAGGGCCAGGGCGACAAGAAGGTGGCACCGGGCGACGTGCTGGTGCTCTGCTGTCGTGGGCCGCTCGGCTCGGGCATGGAAGAGACGTATCAGGTGACGAGCGCGCTGAAGTTCCTGCCGTGGGGCAAGCAGGTGGCGGTGCTGACCGACGCCCGGTTCAGCGGGGTGAGCACCGGGGCGTGCATCGGGCACGTGTCGCCGGAAGCGCTGGCCGGCGGGCCGATCGGCAAGCTGCTGGATGGCGACGTGATTCAGATCGTGATCGACCGCGTCAAACTCGAAGGCACTGTGAACTTGGTGGGCGACACGAACGGCGTGCAGGGCGTGACCTGGGGCACGGCCGAGTTGACCAAACGGAACCCCCGGCCCGACCTGCACGCCGACCCCGCCCTCCCCGCCGACACCAAGCTCTGGGCCGCCCTGCAACACGCCAGCGGCGGCGTCTGGGGCGGCTGCGTGTACGACGCCGACGCGATAGCGGCGAAGCTATTGGATTTGGCTTGAATCAGAATCTTCCGGCGGTATCTTTTGGTTTTGACAAAACCAAAAGATACCGCCGGAATAGTGAAAATGCGCATACCAAAGAAACCGCCTGCCTGGCCAAAACTGTTCGCGGAATTGGTTTCTCGAAAGGAAGACTGGCTCAATCTTCAGAACCGAGTGGAGGTCCGCGCCCTCATCGAACGAGCGAATGCTGAAGGCTGGAATTGGGAGGACTGTAGTTACCGGGCAAGCACAGCACAAATCACGGCAGACCAATTCTGGGTGTTCGTAAAGTTGTCCCGGGTGGCGGATCGTCGAGAGATCCCACTGTTGGATACCAGGGGCCAGCCGTTCACCTACCGACTTCCCCCTGTTGCTCACCGCATCCTCCACTCGATTGACACACAACTCGGGGGGTCGATTGGTTCTTCCTTCCCGACAGTCACGACAGAAGCCGAACGGCGACGATACCTGCTCACCTCATTGCAGGAGGAGGCCATCTCATCCAGCCTGATTGAAGGGGCGGTGGCGACACGGGAACAGGCGAAGGAGATGATTCGGTCCGACCGGAGGCCGAAAACCAGAGGGGAGCGGATGATTTTGAACAACTTCCAGACCATCCGATTGCTCAACGAGCGGGCACCGAAACCACTAACGGTCGAGTTGTTGTGTGAGACCCAACAGATGCTCACGGAGGGGACACTGGATAAGCCGGACGCCGGAGGGCGGTTCCGGACGACGGCGGAAGACGTGAAGGTGTGGGATGACGAAGACCAGCAGGCCCTGCACATCCCTCCGCCCGCCGACCAACTCCACGAGCGAATCGGACGCCTCTGTCAGTTTGCGAACGCGGACGGGAAATCGGACAGAGAGTTCGTCCACCCCGCCGTGCGGGCCATCCTTTTGCACTTCTGGTTGGCATACGACCACCCATTCGTGGACGGCAACGGACGGACTGCCCGCGCGCTGTTTTACTGGTCGATGCTCCGGAGCGGGTACTGGCTGACGGAGTACCTGACCATATCAACCATCATCGCCGGCCACCCGAAGCAGTACGCCCGTGCCTACTTGGACACCGAAACCGATGAGAGCGACCTAACTTACTTCCTGCTATACCACCTGAAAGTGATCGAGCGGAGTGTACAGGCGTTCCGATCATACCTGGCGCGTAAGCAGGCCGAGCAAGGGCAACAAATACTCCTCCAGACTGGGCGGTTCAACCCTCGGCAGCGCGCACTCCTGACACGTGCGATCAAGGACCCCGCCGCGCTGTTCACGTACGAGTCCCACGCCAACTCACATGGAGTCGCGTTGTTCACTGCTCGTGCTGACCTCCTGGATCTTGAGGCGGCTGGGCTTTTGCGTGGAAATCGGAAAGGTCGGCGGTTCGAGTTCACCCCGGTCGATGACATCGAGGCAGCCTTGCGAAAGGTGGTCGGAACACACGGGGTGTGATGGAATGACTGCGCTCGCCCGCACGGCCTACGACACCCGCAACTTCACCCTGCTGCCGATCCTGGCCGATGCGCTCGAAGAAGCCGGTTGCGATCACGCCGACGTGCTGAATCACTGCCGCGATCCGAAGCTGGTTCACGTCCGCGGGTGTTGGGTGGTCGATGGCGTTCTCGGGCACGTGTGAATCTCCATCGCCATTCGCCGCACGGTTCGTGTACATTACGCCGACACCATCTGCCGGGGAACGCCCATGGCCCGCGACCGCGACGATGACCGTGATGACCGCGACGACGACCGCCCCCGCCGCCGCGACCGCGACGACGACGACCGCGACCGCCCGCGACGGCGAGACCACCGCGACGACGGCCCGCCGACCAAGCAGGCGAGCGTGCTCGGCATCCTCGCTCTCATCGGCGGCATCCCGTCCGTGCTGGTCAACTTCATCCCCTGCTGCGGGTGGATCGCCGGCACCATCGGCGGGCTCATCGCCCTCACGCTGGGCATCATCGGTCTGGTCCAGGCGAACGGATCGAACGGGCGGATCGGCAAGGGCCTGCCGCTCGCCGGCACAATCCTGGGTGCGGTCGCCATCCTGATCTCCATCCTGTGGCTGGTCTTGTTCGGCGTACTCGCCGCCACCGCCCCCACCACCCCCGGCGGGAGCACCGGCACCCCGGTCTCCCCGTCCGACCCGATCGCCGCCAGCGTGCCGGCCGCCGACCTGGTGAACGAATTCAAGGACAACGAACTGGCCGCCGACACCAAGTACAAGGGTAAGGTGATCGAGGTGACCGGGCGAGTGAAGCAAGTGAAGGACTACGGCGGCACCGACATCTCGATCGAACTGGACGGGGTGAACCTCGCCAGCGTGGACTGCAAATTCCCCAGCACACAACGGGCGACGGTCTCCGGCTTAACCACCGGCACGACGGTCACCGTCCGCGGGCGGTGCGCCGGCCTGGTCGTGTTCGACGTCGCCCTCAACGACTGCATCGTGATGACCGGTGGGCCAAGCAAGCCGAGCGGCACCACACCGACCGGCACGAGAGCGACCGGCACCACACCGACGGGTCCGAAACCGGCCGATAGCGTCATCAAAGTGACAGCCGCGGCCCTAGCCAAGGCCTACGCCGACGACGAGGACGCGGCCGACACGAAGTACAAGGGGAAGGTGCTGGAGGTGACCGGCAAAGTGTTCGCCACCGAGTTGGCCGACGCCGACGATCAGCTCGTCTTCCTCGGGCAGAAGGAGAAAGATGTCGAATGCCGGTTCGGGAAACAGAGTTTAAAAGGGGAGGCGGCGATTACCACCGGACGGCAAGCCACGGTGCGTGGCAAATGCCTGGGAATCGATGTCGGCCCGGTCGCACTCGAAGACTGCAAACTGGTGAAGTGATGTTCCTCGGCGTCGAGATCGGCGGGACGAAACTGCAACTCGGCCTCGGGGCGGGTGATGGCACCATCGCCGCCCTGTGGCGCGGGAGCGTGGACCGCACCGCAGGCGGGGAGGGCATCCGCCGTCAGATCGTGGCGGCGGTGCCGGAACTATTGACCCAGGCGAAGGTGGAGCGCTCGCAGTTGAAGGGCGTCGGCGTCGGGTTCGGTGGGCCGACCGACGACGCCACGCAGTCGGTCATCAAGTCGCACCACATTTCCGGATGGGACGGCTTCCCCCTCGCCCTGTGGTTGGAGGAGATGCTCGGCCTGCCCACAGTCATCTGCAACGACGCCGACGTGGCCGGGCTGGCCGAAGCGCTGTTCGGCGCCGGCAAGGGGTTGAGTCCGATCTTCTACATCACGGTCGGCACGGGCGTCGGCGGCGGACTCATCATCGACGGCGAAATCTATCGGGGGGTGGGCAGAGGGGCCGCCGAGATCGGGCATGTACGCGCTTGGTATCGCAATATGATTCCCGGTGAGCCGTGCATCCTTGAAGCGGTGTCCGCCGGACCCGCCATTGGGAACGGGCTGGAGCCATACCTTCGACTGAGCGGAGAGAGGTTAGTCGGCCGCACTGAATTGATCGACGTTCACCCGCTCACGGCGGAACGGGTCGCCGCTGCCGCGGGCCGGGGGGACGAGTTCGCCGGGTACATCATGCGGGACGCGACGGAAGCACTCGGAGAAGCCATCTGCACCGTCATCAAGTTGCTCTGCCCGCGGCGGGTGATCATCGGCGGCGGGGTGTCGCTCATCGGCGAGGAACTGTTCTTCGAGCCGATCCGCCGGTACGTCGCCGAACACGGAATGCAGGCGCTCGCCGGGCTGACCGACATCGTGCCGGCGGCGCTCGGCGAGGAGGTGGTCATTCACGGGGCACTGGCGTTGGCACGGCGGAAGCTCGAGTGAATGGGCTCCGCACTCTCCGAGTGCGGTTCGGCCGAACCGCACTCGGAGAGTGCGGAGTACATTACCGACATGACCCGCATCAAGATTTGTGGCATCACTACCCCGGCGGATGCCGAACTGCTCGCCGAACTCAGCGTCGAGGCGGTCGGGCTGAACTTCTACCCCAAGTCGCCGCGGTACGTCAGCACGAGCCAGGCCCGCGAGTTGGTACGGCACCTCGGCCCTTTCGTCGCCCCCGTCGGCGTGTTCGTCTCCGACGGCTGGCAACACGTCCATTCCGTCGCCATTGTTGTCGGGCTACGAGCGGTGCAGACCTACACCGACTCGCCCCCCCCTGCCCCGCTCACACCATTCGCGCACATCCCGGCGTTCCGCATGAAGTCCGTCGCCGACCTCGACCACATCAAACAGTTCGTGACCGCGTGCAAACCGTCTGCCGTGCTCGTCGATTCATTCGTAGCGGGTGAGATGGGCGGCACGGGACACAAAGCACCGTGGCACCTGCTCGCCGGGTTCGACCCCGGCGTGCCGCTCATACTGGCCGGCGGGTTGACCCCCGACAACGTGGCCGACGCCATTCGCACCGTGCGGCCGTGGGGCGTGGACGTGGCCAGCGGGGTGGAGAGTGCGCCGGGGGTGAAAGACCCTTCGAAGGTGCGGGCGTTCGTGGCGGCCGTGCGCGGTTTGTCCCCCTCTCCCCCCAAGGGAGAGGAGGACGGCGCTCTACAATAGCCGCCGGAACTCGCACTCGCACCCATCGGCGGAGCCGCTTCCCATGAGTAGCCGGTACTGGCTCGGCGTCGATCTCGGCGGGACGAAAATCCTGGCCGGGCTGTTCGACGACTCGCTCACCCTGCTCGCCCGCAACAAGCAGCCGACCGGGGCCGAAGGCGGGCCGACCGGTGTCATCGGGCGGGTGGCCCAGGCGGTCGATGCCGTCGTCCGCGAGGCCGGCATCTCGACGGCCCAGATCGGCGGCATGGGGTTCGCCATTCCGGGGCAGATCGTGCCGAACGAGCCGGTCGTGCGGTTCGCCCCGAACCTGGACTGGCGTGACGTGAACGTCAAGCAACTGCTGCCGGCCGAGTGGTCGTGGCCGGTGGTGCTGGAAAACGACGTGCGGATGGGCACCTACGGCGAGTTCGCGTTCGGCGCGGCGAAGGGGGCCAAGCACGTGTTCGGCGTGTTCGTCGGCACGGGCGTGGGCGGCGGGTTCATCCTGAACGGCGAACTGTTCACCGGGCACAACGGGCACGCCGGCGAGATCGGGCACATCGTGGTGAACTGGCGGAAGGGCACCACCCTGGAGAGCGTGGCCGGGCGGAAGTACCAGATGAAGCGGGCGAAAGAGATGCTGGACGACGCCCCGAAGCAGGTGCGGAAGGAGTGGAAGGGCGTGGACCTGGAGCGGGTGAAGAGTTCGCAGTTGGCCGCCTTCTACGAGAAGGACGACCCGGTGGCGGTGGCCATCGTGGACGACGCGGCGCGGGCGGTGGCCGCCGGCATCGCCAGCGTCATCAACCTGATGTCGCCCGAGGTGGTGGTGCTCGGCGGCGGGGTGACACAGGCGCTCGGCGACAGCTTCGTCGAGCGGGTGTGGGACATCGCCCAGCGGTACCTGCTGCCCGGCGTGGCCGAGCGGATGAAGTTCACCGTGGCGGCCCTCGGCGACGACAGCGGCATCACCGGGTGCGCGGCGTTCGTGAAGGCGAAAACGAAGTAGGTGCCGCCTGCCGGGCGGCACGAATCTGAAGTGCCGCCCGGCAGGCGGCACCTACCGGAGATCGCATGAACCCCGAATGGAAGTCCCGATACGACC
>JANNDF010000796.1:0-3056 GCA_031387445.1 Planctomycetia bacterium | reverse complement strand
TCAACCCGCGGTTGCACCCCGCTGGCGAACACCACCAGGTCCGCCGGCAGCACCTCTCCCCCGCCGAGCGACACGCCTTCGGCCCGCTTGTCGCCCACCACCGCCCGCGTGGTGGCCGACGTGCGCACCGCGATGCCCAGGTTTTCCACCGCCTTTTGAAGCATCTGCCCGCCGACGCGGTCCACCTGTCGGTTCATCAAGGTGTCGAACAGGTGCAGCAGCGTGACGTGCATCCCCAGATCGGCCAGCCCCTTCGCCGCTTCGAGACCCAGCAGCCCGCCGCCGACCACCACCGCCGGCCGGCCGCGTTTCGCCACTCTCCGCATCCGCTCCACGTCGGCCACCATGCGGTACACCGCCACACCGTCCTTGAACGTGCCGTCCTTCTTCCGCAGACCGTCCACCCGCGGCACGCGAGCCTCGCTGCCGGTGGCGAAGACCAGCTTGTCGAAGTAGTGCTCGCGGCCGTCGGCGGTCCACAAGCGGCGGGCGGCTGGTGACAACTGGCTGACAGTGGCCCCGCGGTGAAGCGCGATACCCTTCTCGGCGTACCAGTCGGCCGTCTTCAGGGTGATGTCGTCCACCGCCCCGCCGAGCAGCACGCGGTTCAGCAGGATGCGGTTGTAACACCCGTGCGGCTCCTCGCCGAACACGCTGACGGCGTAGCGGTCCAGCCCGCCGCGGCGGGCGAGGTCGTCCACCAGCCGGCCGGCGGCCATGCCGTTGCCGACGATCGCTAGCTGCTCGCGGGACAAACAATTCCCTCAATGGGTTTGAAGATTTCAACAAGGCGGGACACGGATGAAGAGGATGAAAACACGGATGCCGAGGATCAGACAGAACATGATTTCATCCGATCCTCTTAATCCCTGTTTTCATCCTCTTCATCCGTGTCCTTCCTGTTGGTCCTTCCACCAGTTACCGCCGCGATCCGCACGGCGGCCAGCTTGAACTCCGGCATCCGGCTGGTCGGGTCGAGCGACGCTTGCGTGAGCAGGTTCGCCGCGTGCCTCCCGCCCCAGTGGAACGGGGCGAACAGCGTGTCGGGGCGGATGCCGGTCCAGATGTCCACGGCGAACTCGACGCTCGCCCGCCGGCTTTCGATGGTGACGAGCGAGGCGTCTTCGATGCCGAACCGGGCGGCCAACTCCGGGTGAAGTTGCACCTTCGGCATCGGCTTCGCACCGCTCAGCTTGCCCACCCGCCGGGTCTGCGCGCCGGAGTTGTAGTGCTCCTGGTAGCGGCCGGTGGTGAAGTACAGCGAGTACTGCTCGTCCGGCTCTTCACCCGCCGGACGGTGTTCGACGGCGTGGAACTTCGCCCGGCCGTCGGCGTGGTGAAACCGCTCGGCGAACAGTCGCGGAGTACCGGGATGAGTTTCGTTCGGGCACGGCCAGAACACGCCGTCCTCGGCGTCGATGCGGGCGTAGGTGATGCCGGCGTAATCCGCCGTGCCGCCGGCGGTGACTTGGCGGAACTCGTCGAACACCGCTTCGGTGTCGGCGAACGTGAACTTCTCGGCGTGACCCAACCGGGTGGCCAACTCGCGCAGGATGTCGATGTCGGAGAGCACGCCTGTTGGCGGGGCGAACGCCTTGCGGCGGCGGATGACGCGGCCCTCCAGGTTCGTCATGGTGCCGTCTTCCTCGGCCCACTGCGTGACCGGCAGCACCACGTGTGCGAGTTCAGCCGTCTCGTTCACGAACGGGTCGCACACCGCCAGCAGGTCGAGCGACTTCAGGCGATCAATCACCCGTCCGGCGTCGGGCGATGCCACCGCCACGTTCGACCCCATCACCAGCAGCCCGCGGATGCCGTTGGGCTGACCGCACGAGTCGAGCAACTCGAACGCGCTCCTCCCCTTGCGGGGCAGGCTCGCCGGATCGACGCCCCACACCGTCGCCACCGATTGGCGGTGACTCTCGTTCTCGATCAGCCGATAGCCGGGAAGCTGGTCGGCCTTCTGCCCGTGTTCCCGCCCGCCCTGGCCGTTGCCTTGCCCCGTGAGGCAGCCGTACCCGCCGCCGACCTTCCCCACCTGCCCGAGTGCGAGCGCCAAGTTGATGAACGCGAGAACGGTGTCAACGCCCTTGCTCTGTTGCTCCGGCCCGCGGCCGGTCAGAATCATGCTCGGCCCGGCGGCCAGCATCCGCACCGCCTGCCGCACCTGCGATTCCGGCACGCCGGTGAGTCGCTCGGCATCGGCCGGGTGACAGTTCAGCACCGTGCGACGAACCGCATCGAAGCCCGTGGTGCGGGCCGCGATGAACTCCGTGTCGATCAGCCGCTCTTCGATGGCGACGTGCAGCAGGCTGTTCGCCAGGGCCAGATCGCTGCCCGGCGTGTTAGCCAGGTGCAGGTCGGCGGCACGCGCGGTGGGCGTGCGGCGGGGGTCGATCACGATCAACTTGCCGCCGTTCGCCTTCTGCTTGTCGAACCACTGGGCGATGGGCGGGAGGGTGTCGAACGGGTTCGACCCGACCACCAGCAGTGTGCGTGACACCGCGATGTCACTCACCGGGAAGGGCATGCCGCGGTCGATGCCGAAGGCTTTGTTCCCAGCCCCGGCCGCACTCGACATGCAGTAGCGGCCGTTGTAATCGACGTGCGGGGTGCGGAGCGCCACGCGGGCGAACTTCCCCAGCAGGTACGCCTTCTCGTTGGTCAGCGCGCCGGAGCCGAACAGCCCGACGGCGTCGAGGCCGTGTTCCCGTTGGATGCGTTGAAAGCCGTCCGCGATCAGGTCGAGCGCCGCCGCCCAACTCGCCGATTTCAAGGTGCCGCCGGTGCGAATCAGCGGGGTGGTGAGCCGGTCCGGGGTGCTCAGCAACTCGCCCGCGGTCCACCCCTTCACGCACAACTTGCCGGCGTTCACGGGGAAGGCGTCGTCCCCCGCCACGGTCATTGACAGCGGGCTGTCACCCGACAGCACTGTGCCGCACTGGAACGCGCAGTACGGGCAGTGCGTGCGGGTCAGGGTTGGCAGGGGGGTGGGCAAAGGGGTCTCTTGGTTGGAAGTGCTCTGCTCGCTCCGCGAGCGGTTCTGAATCCGCTCG
>JANNDF010000791.1:0-14840 GCA_031387445.1 Planctomycetia bacterium | reverse complement strand
GGGCGCCGGCTGGGGGGGCTGGGTTTGCGGGGTGTGTTTGTACCTAAACTTTTTATACTGAACAATATTACCTTTTTCCTTTTTGGCCTTTTTTTTTTTCCTCCCGGGGGGTGTGGGCGGGGCGGGGGGCGCCGCCAGCGTTTTTTTTGGTTTTCGGGGGGTGAGGTGAGCAAGCCGTTCGACGCCACGCGGAACAGCCTGATCGACGCCCACGCGGACGAGCGTCGGGCAGGAATGCGAAATGGTCGGGCGGTTCGTACCCTGTCGGGATGAGTTCGCCCGCCCCCGAACCGTCCGACGAAGAATTGGCGCGGCGTGCCGCCGGCGGCAACCGGGCGGCGCTGGGTGAGTTGGTGGCGCGGTATCGCGTGCGGGTAGTCGGCCTGGTGCGGAAGTGCGGGGCACGCGAGCCGGACGACGTGGCCCAGGAGGTGTGGGCGAAGGTGACGGCGGCCCTCCCGCGGTGGCGGAGCCGGCACTTCCGCGGGTGGCTGTTCCGCATCGCCCGCCACGCCGCCATCGACGCCGGCCGACGGCGGGCGGAGGGTCAGGCCGACGAAGTGGTGCTGCTCACCGTCGCCGCCCCGGAAGGGCACGACGACTGGACGACGGAGTTGCTCCCCCGCCTGCGGAAGTGCCTGGCACTGCTGAAGGCGAAGAAGCCCGACTTCCACACCGCCGTGGTCATGCAGATGGGCGGGGCGACACTCAAGGAGATCGCCGACGCGCAGGGGAAGGCGGGCGACCTCGACACGGTGAAGACGCGGATCTACCGCGGCAAGCAGGCCCTCCGCAAGTGCGTGGGCGACGAACCATGAAAACCCTCGTCTTGTCCATGCCCGACCACCCGGCCGCCGTGCCCGGCTGGCTGGACCGCCAGTTGGTCGGCCCGCACCTCGACCAACTGGTGGCCGAGCTGGAAGTCGTTCACGGGACGGGCCACGCCACCGACTTGAACGCCATCCTCGGGAACAGCCGGGGCGTGCTACTGTCGAAGGGGTTCGCTCACGTCCCGCAACGGGTGCTGTCCGCCCTGCTCACCTCTCCCGCGTTGCTGCTCGAACTCCAAGCCGACGTGTTCGAGTTCGGCGGCCCGTACTGGCAGCGGTTGACCGCCGGTTCGCAGCCGACCGCCGAACTCCGCCGGCCGGCCCGCTCGCTCCGCTGGCTGAGTTACGTCGGCGTCTCGATGGCGACCGCCGCGGCGGTGCTGGTGGCCGTGTCCCTGGGCGGCGGTTTTCGCCCGCCGCCCACCGCACAGGCGTCGTCGGGTTGGGGGTTTGCAAAGGTGAAGGAACTGCCCCGCGACGCGGGGCAGAAGGCGGTGTTCCCGAAGCTGGCCGACCTGGCCGACGAGTGGGGGAACAAGACGACCGACGACCGCCTCGCCCTGGCCAAGCGGCTGACCGAGTTCCGCCTCGGCTGCTCCGCCCTGCAAGCCGCCGACCTGAACCTGCCGCCGGCCGATTCTGACTGGCTGAAGGAACGCTGCCTCGCGTGGTCGGCCGCCATCGACCGCCACCTCCGCGACCTGGACACCACCGGTGACGTGGTGGCGGTGCGGACGGCCGCGACGGACACCGCCCGCGGCATCGCGGCCGAACTCCGCCAGCGGGCCGGGTGAACATTTTCCCGGAATCGTGGGAACATCTCCACCGCTGCCCCGTTCTCCCGTCCGAAGCCGGTCGAAACCCGGCGGAACGGACCCCTCGAACGGAGAGCGACGATGTCCCGATTCAACCTGCGTGGGCTGGTGGTGGTGGCGGTGCTGGCGGCGGTGAGCCTGGCGGCCAACCAAGCGGCCGCGTGCGACCCGTGCCAAGTCACCTACAAGAAAGTGGTGACGTACAAGACGGTGGAGGAGCAGGTGGTGACGAAGGTGCCGCACCAGAAGAAGGTGGTCAAGTACGACCGTTGCGGCGAGCCGTACATCGTGACCGAGACGTGCTACAAGGAGGTCGTCGAGACGGTGTGCAAGCAGGTGCCGGTCGTCACCTGGGTGAAGGTGTGCGAGTAACCGTGGTGCAGAGGGTTGCCCGGTGGGGGTCGGCCTCACCGGGCGCGAGCGGATCGAATGTTCGCGAGTGCCGTTTGTCGTCGTACCATATTGCCCGCCCGCCGATCGGTCGGGCGGCCAACTTCCTCCGGAGGCAATCATGACCCCGATCCGTTTCACATGCGTGGCGATCTTGCTGTCGACCGCCACCCTCGCATTCGCCGACGAATACACCGAGTACAAGAGAGACGAGAAGAAGCAGACGCTCACCTGCGAGTACAGCTACGAAGCGAAGGACCCGAAGACGAAGGAGCCGAAGAAGCAGACCGTGGTCATCCACTACGGCGATAAGGATCGGGCCGGCTGGGCGTACTTCTACAACGGGGACACCCCGTGGGCGCGTTGCGCCGTACCCGGCAACCCCAAGTACGACGCGAAGGCGATGCACTGGGAAGCCCTCAAGGGTGACGGCAAAGGGTACGAGCCGTTCAAGGACAAGAAGGGGGAAGCATACCCGTCCGGCTACTGCCCCGCCCCGAAGGACGGAAAAAACCCCATCAAGGAACTCCCGCTTCCCCCCAAGTGATGACCACTTCGGTCTTCCTCGGACCCGGTTGCCCGGGCCGGAGTGCCGACCGCCACCTCGTGGTCGAAGATCGACTTCGCCGGGGCACATCCGGCCGGCAGTGGTGTGAGGACTCGTGAGCCGCCCACCCCCCCAGGTTTCACACAGGTGAAGGGCCTGGTGCTTGGGGTTGTCGGTCCAACCGGTGAAGGCCCGGTCGTCGCTCCAGCATCTCGAACATACGCCGGGTCGTTGGGAAGTCTGGCCTCGGCTCGCGAGGCCGGGATCGAGTTGTCGAACAGGCTCGGCGTGGCGTTCCGCCTCTCGCCGACCCGAGAGTGGAGCGACATGGCCGTACGGTAGTCTGTTCGCCGGCGCGATGCGGCCGGCAAGGAACCCGAGCACGTCGATGCTGCCGCTGGCCAGGTCGAGCGGGTCGTAGGCGGTCCAGAACAGGCGCAGGTCGGGCGTTGTGAGTGTGAGCAGGGTGTTCGGCTCCCTCGACGCAAGCACCTCGGCGGGTCAGCGCCCTCCCCAGACGACGACCGGGACCCCGTCCCGCATCCCCTCCCACACCCTCTCCGTACAGGTCCGCGCCAGCAGGTTCTTCCACAGCAGGGCGTTGGTGAACGTCTCCTCGTCGGGGCTGAACAGCGAGAACACGCTCCGCGACGCCACCAGGATCATCTTCCGCTTGGCCCGGCTGACGGCGACGGTCAGCCGTCGCGGGTCGAGCAGGAACCCGGCCGACGCCAGCAGGTAGCCGCGGTCACTTTCGGTGGCGCTCACCAGCACCACCGTCCGCTCACCGCCCTGGAACCGCTCGACCGTGTCCACCGCCGACCGCCCCGGCAGGCCGGTGGCCGGGTCGATGACGCTCAACTCGGGGAACGCCTGTTGGTGGTGATCACCAGGTTGCAGCGCCGCCCGCTGCGCCCGGTGCGGGACAACCACGCCATCAGCTTCGCCGCCGCCTGCCGCACCCGCCCGTCGGCCCGCGTCGCCGCCTTCGGCACCGCCCACGCCGCCATGTTCTTGGCCAGGCTGCCGCTCTCCACCAGCCGCATGGCGTAGTACTGCACCTTGCGGTGTTCGCCGACCTCGAACACCGACACGATGTTCGGGTGGTCGAGGGTGCCGGCCGCCTCCGCCTCGGCGCGGAACCGCCGCAACTCGGCCGGGTCGGCGAACTCGCCGGCCAGCACCACCTTCAGCGCGACCAGCCGGTCGAGCGACACCTGCCGCGCGCGGAACACCACGCCCATGCCGCCGCGGGCGATCTCGGCGATCAGCTCGAAATCCCCGAACCGCTCGCCGGCCGGCAGGAAGTCGTCCACGGGAGAGCCGCCGCCGACCGCCGTCACCGTCCGCGGGTCGTCGCCGGCGACGGCCCCGGCCAGCCACGCCGGGTTCAAGTCGGGGAACCGGGCCAGGTACTCGTCGGCGAGCGGCACTTCCCCCAACTGCCGGCGGTAGAAGACATCCAGGGCCACCAGTTCGCGGAGGACGGCGGCGCGGAGCGGGTCGTTCAGCCCGGTGACGGCGTCCTCGACGGCGGGGCGATTCCCCGCCCGCCACGCCGCCTCGAAGGCGTCGCAGTGGCCGTCCAGTTCGACGGCCAACTCGACCGGCAGCCCGGCCGACGAGCCGTGGTACGAGGCCGTCAGGCTGTGGCCGCCGTCGTACGACACCGTCGCCGGATCAGTCCTGCTCATCGCACGCCTCCCGTGCCCAGATGTCCCGGATCAGTTGCATCTTCCGCTTCACTGACCGCGGCGCGCACCCGACCCGGTGCGCCACCTCCTCGACCGAGTGCCCGTCCATCCGCAGCAGCGCCACCTGCCGCAGTTCGGCGTCGCCGAGTGCGGCCAGCAGCCGCTCGCACTCCTCCGCCACCTCGGCCGCCAGTGCCGGGTCCGGCTCCTGCCCGAGCACGTCTTCCAACACTCCCGACGCGTCGTCCAGCCCGGCCCCGCCGCCCCGCTTCAGCCGGCCGGCGTCGCGCAGGTGGTGCCCCGCCTTCCGCAGGGTGAACGCGGCCAGCAGCCGCCACAGGCTGTCGCGGTCGGCCAGGTCGGGGAACTTGCCCGCCTCGGCGTTGCGACAGAAGCTGTCGAACGCGCTCAGGGCGATGTCCTGCTCGTCGGCGGCGCGGCGGGGGGCGTCGCGCAGACGCTTGCGGGCCAGCCCGACGAGCCGCCGGAAGTACGTCTCCCAGACGGCGCGGACGGCGACGGAATCGCCGGCCTGGAGTTGACCGAGCCAGACTGTCACGGCGTCGTCGGCGGGCATGGGCGTTTCCGGGGTACGCGCCCGGCGAATCACGTCGGCTGACCGACGCAAGTGAGCGGGTTTGCTCGGCAGGGTTCGCTCAGGCGGCAGCGTTGGCGGAGGTGTTCGGACGACTGGCGAGCCAGCGGTCGGGCAGGAGGGGCGTGAGGTGTTCATCGGTCGGGTGGTCACCCAACTCGTGCAACTTGGGGAGCACATCTCGCAGGTAGGCGAACGGGTCGATCCCCAGGTGCCGGCAGGTGCCGACCACGGTGTAGTGGGTGGCCGCCCAGTGACCGGCCTCCGCCGACCCCACGAACGTCCAGTTCGCGCGGCCGACGGCGACGGCTCGGAGCGTTCGTTCGGCCAGGTTGTTGTCGAGGCTCAGCCGGCCGTCGGTGGTGTACCGGGTGAACGCCTCCCACCGGCCGAGCACGTACCGGGTGGCCTCGCCGAGCGGCGAGCGGGGCAACGCGGTGGCGGCCGCGGTCGTCAGCCACGTGTGCAACTCGTTCAGGATGGGGGCGGCGTGCGTGCGGCGGAGGTCCGCGCGGCGGGTGAGGTGCTCGGGCGTGTCGGGTGGCGGCAGGTCGCGTTCGAGACGGTACAACCGGCCGACCAGGGCCACCGCCGGAACGGCCACCTCGCCGGCGTCGAGCAGCTTGCGGCGGGCGTGCGCCCAACACGCCACGTGCCTCGCGCCGGCGGTGAAGGCGTTCTCGTACTGGGCCAAGCAGTCGGCGTGGGCGAACCCGGTGTACCCCTTCAGGAACACGTCCGGGCCGTCGGCGGCGGCGTACCCGCGGGTGAAGTGGAAGGTGGTGTACGGGGCGGAGGGGTCGCCCACCGTCACCCACAGGTGGCCGGTGGCGGTGCTCTTCCGGCCGGGCACGCGGACGCTCACCCGCGTGTCGTCCGTCCACAGGACGGGGGCGGCGAGCACCCGCCGGTGCATCCACTGACACAGGGGTGTCAGTAATCCGGCGGCCTGCCGCACCCAGTCGCCGAGCGTGATGGTGGGCACCGTCACCCCGCTCCGGGCGATGACCCCGGCCAGGCGGTTCAGGGGCAGGTGGTCGGCGTACTTCGCGGTCAACGCGTACGCCAGCAGGCCGGGGCCGCACAGCCCCTTGGCGAGCGGGCCGACGGTGCTCGGCCCGGCGGTGGTGACCCGCTCGTCCGGCGGGACGGTGGTGGGGTCACAGCGGCGGCAGGCGTAGCTCACCCGGATCGTCCGGCGGACGAAGTACCGCACCGGGTCGCAGTCCAGTTGCTCGGCCGTCTGCTCGCCGATGCGCACCCGCTCGGTCCCGCAGCACGGGCAGGCCCGTTGCGGCGCGGTCAGGTCGTGGGTGGTGGTCACCCGCTCCAGGTGCTCGGGCAGGGGCGAGCGGCCGTGCCGGTGCCGCGGGCGGGGTGGGCGGTCGGCGTCGGGTGGCGGGGTGCGAGGCCGCTTGGCCCGCTCCGAGCGGCGGAAGGTGACGGCCAGCAGGCGGTCCAGCTTGCCCTTCACCTCGGCCAGCTCGGCCCGCGTGGCGGCCAGTTCGGCCCGCGTGGCGGCCAGTTCGGCGCGGGTGGCGGCCAACTCGCCGCGGAGGGATCGCACCAGGGCGTGCAGGGTGGGCACGTCGGTCGGCAGCGGGTCGGCGGCGTGGTCGACGGGCATGCCGAAGGATGGGACACGACCGGGCGGGGCGCAACCGTCAGCCGGCCGGCGGGGTGAACCGCTTGAACCGGCGGACGCGGGCCAGGTCCACCCCGTCCAGGATCATGGCGAACTGGGCGGCGGTCAGTTCGACCCCGGCGGCGGTCGGGTCGGCCGGCGGGGGGAGGTGGTACTGCCCGGCCTCCAGCCGCTGGCACCACAGGCACAGCCCGTGCCCGCCCCAGTACAGCACCTTGAGCCGGTTGGCCGCCCGGTTGGTGAACACGAACAGGTGGCCGGACAGCGGGTCGGCCTGGAGGCGGGACTGCACCAGGGCGAACAGGCCGTCGAACCCGAGGCGGAAGTCCACGGGTTGGACGGCGAACCACAGCTTGACGGTCGGCGGGACACTCAGCACGCCCGCCCCTCGATGGCGGTCACGATCTCGGCCACCCGCTCGGCCGGGGTGTCGGCGGGGAAGCGGAGGACCGCCCCGGACGGGAGGGCCAGTTCCAAGGCGGCGGTGGGCGGGGACGGGGTGAGGCGGATGGGCACGAGGGTCGGGACGGCCGGCGGTGGCACCGGGGTGTCGGCGAGGGATCGCTTCCACACGTAGAAGGTGGCCTGGGAGATCCCCTCGGCCGCACAGAACTGGGCGACCGTCTGACCGGACCGGCGGAACCGCTCCACCCGCTCGGCCCACTGCCGACGGGTGGCGGCCGGGTCACGACGACGCTTCGACACGAGGGCAGGCATGACGGCATCCTCCACGGAGAAACGGATGCCGCCGATCCTACCTCACCCGTCAATCACGAGATCCGCCGGGCACGTACCTCGTACCCGATGCGGAAGCCGGCCTCGGTCGCGTCGAGCCGTTGTGGATGCGGCCTTCTCCAGACTCACGGTACAGAGCGGCCGCATGAACGAGATGCGGATGAAGATCGTTGAGTTGCCCGGCGGCTACAGAGTAATAACTAAACCGCCCCTTTCGTCGCCTGTCGCACGCCAGGCGACGACGGCTAAACTGGTGGAGTTATTCGGACTCCGAGCAGGCCAGAAGTCCCCTAACTACCGATAAGCATCCATTATCGGAAGTTACAATTGTGCCGCACCGAAGGGTCGAAGGATGCCGCTCACTCCCATCATTCAGGCCCTCGGAGTGCTCGGGTCGTGAGGTTTGATGATCGACTCGCATCAGCCTCGCATCAAGCGACCCATCACAAGAGCACCGCAAGCAGCTCCCTTCGGGCTCGGAAGGGTGCCCGCCAGGTAGCGCTGGTGCTCCCCCGTCGCCGGACAGCCGCCGCGCGCGGTGCTAGCCGCGGGTGAGCACCGCGACGGCGACCGACGGCGACGGGGGATGCGAACGGCGCGGGACGGAACCGACTTCCTTCACAGCGGGGCGACGCGCGAGGTGGGGCGTCGCATCGCCTTGACCAGTTCGACGACGCCGACCGGGGCCAGGGAACAGGCCAGCACCAGGCCCCAGTCCGCGCCGCCGAGCGGGGTGGTGTGCAGCACGCGCTGGAGGACTGGCACGTACACCGCGGCCAGCTGAAGCAAGACACACGTCGCCACCGCCCCCCACAGCCAACCGTTCGTGAACAGGCGGGCGGTGAACGCCGTGCGGTCCGGCGAGCGGGCGTTGAAGGCGTGGAACACCTGCGCGAGCGCGAGCGTCATGAACGAGAGCGTGGTCGCCCGCCGCAGCCCCTCGCCCTCCGCCCCGTACCACCGCATGCCGAGGTGAAACGCGAGGAGGGTGGCCGCGCTCAAGACCGCCCCCTGCCAGGCGATGAGCCCGACGAACGGCCGGTTCATCAGCGACTCCTGCGGGTCGCGCGGTGGGCTCGCCATCACGTCCGGGTCCGACGGCTCGAGGGCCAGCGCGAGCGCCGGGAACACGTCGGTGATCATGTTCAGCCAGAGGATCTGGAGCGCCACCAGCGGCAGCGGCCAGCCGGCCATGAGCGCGACGAAGACCACCAGGATCTCGGCCAGGTTGCACGAGAACAGGTAGTGGACGAAGCGGAGGATGTTGGCGTACACCACCCGCCCCTGCTCGACGGCCCGGACGATGGTGGCGAAGTTGTCGTCGGTGATGACCATGGCCGCCGCCTCCTTGGCCACCTCCGTGCCTTTGATCCCCATCGCGATGCCGACGTCGGCCTGCTTCAGGGCCGGGGCGTCGTTCACCCCGTCGCCGGTCATCGCCACCACCTGGCCCGCGGCCTGGAGGGCCTCGACCAGCCGCAGCTTGTCCTCCGGGGAGACGCGGGCGAACACGCCCACCTCGGCGGCGATCTTCTGCCGGCCGGCGTCGTCGAGCCCGGCGAGCTCCCGCCCGTGCGCGGTCCGGAGCGGACGCCCCTGCGGGTCGCGGTCGAGGCCGAGCTGCCGGCCGATCTCGGCGGCCGTCGCCTCCTGGTCGCCGGTGATCATGACGGTGCGGATGCCGGCCCGCCGGCACCTGTCAATCGCCCCCCTCGCCTCCTCCCGCAGCGGGTCGATCATCCCGACCAGCCCGACGAACACGAGCCCCCCGGCCAGGTCCTCCTCGCGGTAGCCCTCCGGCACCTCCTTGTACGCCAGCGCGAGGACGCGGAGCGCCTGTTTCGCCAACCCCTCGTTGTTCGCGAGAATTCCCTCTCGGCCCTCGGGCGTCATCGGGCGGACGCCGTCGCCGGTGAACACCCCGTCGCTCGCCTCGGCCGTGGGGCCCGGCGCGCCCTTCACGTAGGCGATCGGTTTTCCGCCCGGACCGCGGTGGACGGTCGTCATCCGCTTCGACACGCTACTGAACGGGACTTCGCCCACCCGGGGGAACTCCCGCTCGAGGTCGCCCTTGGTCATCCCGGCCTTGACCGCGGCGACGAGGAGCGCCCCTTCGGTCGGGTCGCCCAGGACGGTCGTCGCTTCATCGACGTGGCCGAGGGTGGCGTCGGAGCACAAGACGCCGATGCGGAGGGCGAGCGCCAGGTGCGGGTCGGCGCGGGCGTCGACGACGCGGCCGCCCTCGCGGAACTCGCCGGTGGTGGCGTAGCCGGAGCCCGACACCTCGACGAGCCGCCCGCCAAGGTGCAGCGCCTGGACGGTCATCTCGTTTTTGGTCAGCGTGCCCGTCTTGTCCGTGCAGATGACGGTGGTCGAGCCCAGCGTCTCCACCGCCGGCAGGCGCCGGACGAGGGCGCGCATGCGGGCCATCCGCTGCATGCCGATGGCGAGGGTCATGGTGACGACGGCCGTCAGCCCCTCGGGCACGGCCGCGATGGCGAGCGAGATGCCGACCTTGAGCATGGACAGGAACTCGTGGCCCCGCGCCCAGCCGGCGAGGACGATCAACGCGCAGAGCACCAGCACGGCCCCGATGAGCACGTGGCCGAGCTGAGTCAGCTTGCGTTCGAGCGGGGTGTCGCGCCCGCCCGCCTCGTCGATCAGCGTCCCGATGCGGCCCACCTCGGTCCGCATCCCGGTGGCGGTCACCAGGAACCGGCCCCGGCCGTCGGTGACGGCGGTGCCGAGGTAGACCATGTCCCGCCGGTCGCCGACCGGGGCGGCGACGTCGGGCACGGGGTCCACGGCCTTCGTGACCGGCACCGATTCGCCCGTGAGGGCGGCCTCCTCCACCTGGAGCCGCACGCTCTCGACGACCCGCCCGTCGGCCGGCACCCGCGCCCCGGCGTCGAGGAAGACCACGTCGCCGGGCACGAGCTCGGCCGCAGGGACCTCGTGCTTCCCCCCGTCGCGCAGGACGTGGGCGGTCGGGACGCTCTGCTTCTGGAGGGCGGTGAGCGCCCGCTCGGCCCGCCACTCGGTCAGGAACCCGACGGCGGCGTTGAGGACGATGACGGCCAAGATGGCCACCGCCTCGACGTGCTCCCCGAGAACGAACGCGACACCGGTGGCCGCGACGAGCAGGACCACGATGAGGCTCTTGAACTGGGCGAGGGCGATCGCGAGGGGCGAGCGGCCCGTCGCGCGGGCGAGCGCGTTCGGGCCGAACCGCTCGAGCCGCCGGGTCACCTCGGCGCGGCTCAGTCCGCGGTCCGGGAGGGCCTCGAGGAGCCGCGCCACCTCGTCAGCCGGCAGCGTGTGCCAGGCCCGGTCCGGGGCGCCCGCTTCCTCGGGACCCTCCCGCTTCGCCGTCACGCCGGTTTCCATGATGCGTCCCCAGGGTGCCGCTCGGACGGCGGTTCAAGGTGCCGGTCGGGTATTGTCAGCCGCGGTGTCTCGAAATCGATCAAATCGAGACTCTGCATTCGGTGCGCACGCTCGCAACGACTGGGGGACAGATCGCATTGACTCTCACGGTGTGTTCCTCACGCGGCGTAAAAACTTTCTCGGGGAGCGCACGGTAGAGTCGTTCAAGGGGTTTTGGCGGTGTCCGGAGCGGGCAGCGAATCCCCCCGGACCTCGGTGTGGCGGATACGGCCGCCGAAGTTAGCCGTCCGCGCCATGAGGGCCGCCACGGCCAGCGAGAGCACGAGCGTCACGACGGCTAAGGGTCGAGGGAAGGAGTCCTTGCGGCGTGTGACCACTAACCCGGCGAGGGCGACAGCGCCCAGCACCCCGGCCGCGATGAACGCGAGCTGCGCCGAGTCTTCGTGCGGGCCGATGACGTCCTCGGAGACACCGGGAAGCCCCTCGACGACTTCTTCCGCCGGTTCACCCGTCAGGTAGACGGGGATCGTCGCCAGGGCGACGAGAACGAAGGTGACAAGACCGGCCCCCTTCAAATCCCTGCTCGCCTTCGCCAACCCGGAAGCGAACAACAGCAAGCCGAAGGCGGCACCGAGGACAGGGAGGTGATTCAACAGGAGGTGGATGTGAGCTTGATCGAGCATTCTTTGCGCCTCCGGCGCACCCTCTGAGAGCCTTGCCTCGAGCCCTCGAACCCGAACCGGTGCGTCGGCTGCGGCAGAGAACCCCGATCGCGTCGTGTCGCACAATCGCTGAACCTCGTCCATGTTGCTCCTCACTCGGCACGCCGCTTAACGACAATCCGATCCGGGAACTTCCGGCCACCTGCTTACCGGGTCCGGGGCACCGCACACAGCCGCCCCCGTCCGGCCCTGCCGTTGCGTGGGGGTGAATCGCGGCGAGACGGGTGTCGTAAGGGCAAGGCAGTGGTTGAGTTCGTGCCGATGTCTTGGTGACTTGCTACGTTCCGCCAGTGCTCCCGATCGGCACGCGATGCGCATTCTGATGTCATGGCGCAGTCACATGGCGTGGCTCCATTTCCAGTTTCGGATCTCCGGCATGTCATCGCCGTGCACGTCGATGTACCGCTTGTGCTCGGCCCGCTTGTCCGCCATCGCCCGCCGCACGTCGGCGGCCCGGGCGGACAGTCCGGGCACGCGGTCGATCACGTCGCACACCAGGTGGAAGCGGTCCATGTCGTTCAGCACCACCATGTCGAACGGGGTGGTCGTCGTCCCCTCCTCCTTGAAGCCTCTGACGTGCAGGTTCCGGTGGTTGGTCCGCCGGTACGTCAGCTGGTGAATCAGTGAGGGATACCCGTGGAACGCGAACAGGATCTGTCGGTCGGTGGTGAACAGCCGGTCGAACTGCTCGTCCGACAACCCGTGCGGGTGCTCCTTCGGGGGTTGCAGTTTCATCAGGTCCACGACGTTCACCACCCGCACCTTCACCTCGGGCAGGTGCGCGCGCAGGAGGTCGACGGCCGCGAGCGTCTCGAGCGTCGGCACGTCCCCGCAGCACGCCATGACCACGTCCGGCTCGCCGCCGGCGTCGCTCGACGCCCACTGCCAAACGCCGACGCCGGCGGCGCAGTGCGCCTCCGCTTCCGCCATCGACAGCCACTGCGGGGCCGGCTGCTTGCCGGCCACGACCACGTTCACGTAGTTGCGGCTCCGCAGGCAGTGGTCGGTGACCGAGAGGAGCGTGTTCGCGTCCGGCGGCAGGTAGACTCGGATGACCTCCGCCTTCTTGTTCACGACGTGGTCGAGGAAGCCCGGGTCTTGGTGGCTGAACCCGTTGTGGTCCTGCCGCCACACGTGAGAGCTGAGGAGGTAATTGAGCGACGCGATCGGCTCCCGCCACGGGATGCGGTTGCACACCTTCAACCACTTCGCGTGCTGGTTGAACATCGAGTCAATGATGTGGATGAACGCCTCGTAGCACGAGAAGAACCCGTGCCGTCCGGTGAGCAGATACCCTTCGAGCCACCCCTGGCACTGGTGCTCGGACAGCATCTCCATCACCCGCCCGTCGGGCGAGAGCTTGTCGTCGGTGTCGTACCGCTCGGCCATCCACGCCCGGTTCGTGACCTCCAAGACATCCTGCCAGCGGTTCGAGTTGTTCTCGTCGGGACTGAAGAGCCGAAAGTTGTTGCTCGGAAGATTCATCCGCATGACGTCCCGGAGGAACTTCCCCATCTCGCGCGTCGCTTCGGTGGTCGCGGCGCCGGGGGCGGTCACCCGGACGGCGTACCCGCGATAGTCCGGCAAGAGGAGCTCGCGGAGGAGCTGGCCGCCGTTCGCGTGCGGGTTGGCGCTCATGCGGCGCTCGCCCTTCGGCGCCAGCGCCGCGACCTCGGGTTTGAGTTTTCCGGCGGCGTCGAACAGCTCGTCGGGCCGGTAGCACTTCATCCACCCTTCGAGGATCGCGACGTGCCCGGCCTTGTCCATGTCGCCCATCGGCACCTGGTGCGACCGCCAGTAGTCTTCGCACTTCTTCCCGTCGATGAATGCCGGACAGGTCCAGCCCTTCGGGGTGCGGAGGACGATCATCGGCCAGACGGGGCGGCCCGGAATCTTCCGGGTGCGGGCGTCGTGCCAGATCTGCTTGATCTCGGCCGTCACCGCGTCCAAGACGGCGGCGAGTTGTTGGTGGACCTGCTCCGGCTCGTGCCCTTCGACGAAGTAGGGTTTGTAGCCGTAGCCTTCGAAGAGTTTCGCGAGCTCCTCCTCCGGGATGCGGGCGAGGATGGTGGGGCTCGCGATCTTGTAGCCGTTCAGGTGGAGGATCGGGAGCACGGCCCCGTCGGTGACGGGGTTCAGGAATTTGTTCGAGTGCCACGACGTTGCGAGCGGCCCGGTCTCGGCCTCGCCGTCGCCGACGACCGCGGCGACGATGAGGTCCGGGTTGTCGAACGCGGCCCCGAAGGCGTGCGAGAGCGCGTACCCCAGTTCACCGCCCTCGTGGATGCTCCCGGGCGTCTCCGGCGCGACGTGGCTCGGGATGCCGCCGGGGAAGCTGAACTGCTTGAACAGCCGCTGCATCCCTGCCGCGTCCCGGGTGATCTCGGGGTACACCTCCGTGTACGTGCCCTCGAGGTACGCCATCGCGACGAGCGACGGGCCGCCGTGGCCGGGGCCCGTAACGAACAGGACGTTCAGGTCCTGCTCGGCGATCACCCGGTTCAAGTGGACGTAGATCAGATTCAACCCCGGCGACGTGCCCCAGTGGCCGAGCAGACGGGGCTTCACGTGCTCGCGGCGGAGCGGACTCTTCAGGAGCGGGTTGTCGAGCAGGTAGATCTGGCCCACCGAGAGGTAGTTCGCCGCCCGCCAGTACGCGTCCATCGTGCGGAGCAATTCGGGCGCGACTGTTTTGGATGTTCCATTCTGCTGAGTCATAGCTTCACTCTCCGGAGTCGCAATGCGTTACCGATCACCGAGACCGAACTCAGGCTCATCGCGGCTCCGGCGACGATCGGGCTGAGCAGTAAACCGAAGACCGGGTAGAGCACCCCGGCCGCGACCGGGATTCCCAGCGCGTTGTAGAGGAAGGCGAAGAACAGGTTCTGCCGGATGTTCCACATGGTGGCGCGGCTCAGGCGGATGGCCTTGGCGATGCCGCGGAGGTCGCCCTTCACGAGCGTGATGCCAGCACTTTGCATCGCCACGTCGGTGCCGGTGCCCATGGCGATGCCGACTTCCGCTTCGCTGAGGGCGGGCGCGTCGTTGATGCCGTCGCCGGCCATCGCGACGTGTTCGCCTGCCGCGCGCCGCTTCTTGACGTGGGCGACCTTGCCGGCCGGTTCGACCTGCGCCTCCACCGCGTCGAGGCCGAGCTCCTTCGCCACCGCCGCGGCCGTTCGGCGGTTGTCCCCGGTGAGCATGACGACCTTCACCCCGAGCGCGTGGAGGGCGCCGATGGCCTCGGCGGTGGTGGCTTTGATGGGGTCGGCGACAGCGAGAATTCCGGCCGGCTTGCCGTCGACGGCGACGAACATCGCGGTCTTGCCGTCCTCTTGGAGCGTCACCGCCGCGGCCTCGAGCGGCTCGAGGCCAATGACCTGTTCGTTCCGCAGGAACTCCGGCTTGCCGTCCATCCCCGCACGCGCGGGCACGGGGCCGACCACACCCCCGGCCGGCACCGAGCGTCCGGCCGTCACG
>JANNDF010000774.1:0-7675 GCA_031387445.1 Planctomycetia bacterium | reverse complement strand
GCCGGCTATCATGACGGATACCATTGCCCTCAGTCGTCCCCTCTCCCCTCGCCGTTCGGCTCAGGAGTTCGACGTATGTCTCGTGCTCTTCTCTCTCTGGTGTGTGGTCTGACGCTCGCGTCGGCCGGCGTCGCCGTCGCGGCCGACCCGCCGAAGTTGAACCTGCTGTTCCTCGGCGACTCCGCCGGGCACAAGCCGGCCGCCCGGTTCAAGATCCTGGAGCCGGTGCTGGCGAAGAAGAACGTCGCCCTGACGTACACCGACAAGCTGGACGACATCACGCTCGACAACCTGAACAAGTACGACGGGCTGGTGATCTATGCCAACCAGGACAAGGGCAAGCCGGAGCACGTCAAGGCCATCCTCGACTACGTGGCCGCCGGCAAGGGGTTCATCCCCCTGCACTGCGCCAGCTTCTGCTTCACCAACGACAAGGACTACGTCGCGCTGGTGGGGGCACAGTTCCGCAGCCACACGACCGGCACCTTCCGCGTGAAGAACGAGAAGGCCGACCACCCCATCATGAAGGGGTTCGGCGGGTTCGAGAGCTGGGACGAGACGTACGTTCACACCAAGCACAACACGACGGACCGCGTGGTGCTCGAGGTGCGGGCGGAGAACGACGTTCAGGAGCCGTGGACGTGGGTGCGGACGCACGGCAAGGGGCGGGTGTTTTACACCGCCTGGGGGCACGACGAGCGGACGTGGGGCCACGCCGGGTTCCAGAACCTCGTCGAGCGGGGCATCCGCTGGGCGTGCAACCAGGACCCGGCGCTCGCCGGCGAGTACGTCGATAAGCCGGGCGCCACGCCCGTCACCCCGACCGCCCCGCCGAAGATGACGGCGATCACCGGCAAGGCGACCGACTTCGAGTACGTCGAGGCGAAGGTGCCGTTCTACCCGCCGCAGCGCGGGCAGAAGGCCGACCCGATCACCAAGATGCAGAAGCCGATGTCGGTCGAGAAGTCGCTGACGCACTACAGCGTGCCGGAAGGGTTCGAACTGAAGCTGTTCGCGTCGGACGAGCAGTTCGGCGGCAAGCCGCTGACCATGACGTGGGACGACCGCGGGCGGTTGTGGGTGAGCGTGACCAAAGACTACCCGAACGAGATGCAGAAACCGGGCGAAGGCCGCGACCGCATCGTCGTGTGCGAGGACACCGACGGCGACGGCAAGGCGGACAAGTTCACCACCTTCGCCGACAAGCTGAGCATCCCCACCAGCCTGCTGTTCGTTCACGGCGGGGTGCTGGTGCATCAGGCGCCGCACACCCTGTTCCTGAAGGACACCGACGGTGACGGCAAGGCCGACCTGCGGCAGGAGGTCATCACCGGGTGGGGCACCGGCGACACGCACGCCGGCCCGAGCAACCTGCGGTACGGGTTCGACAACTGGGTGTACGGCATCGTCGGGTACAGCAAGCTGGTGGGCACCGTGGCCGGCGAGAAGTTCAACTTCGGCCAGGGCATCTACCGCTTCAAGCTGGAGAAGGACGGCGAGCACAAACTGAAGGTGGGCAAGTTCGAGCTGCTGCGGAACGTGACGAACAACGCCTGGGGGGTCGGGTTCAACGAGGACGGCGACCTGTTCGGCAGCACCGCCAACGGCTGCCCGATCGTGCACCTGCCGGTGCCCAACCGCTACTACGAAACGGTGCGGGGGCTGAACCCCGGCCCGCTTCAGAGCATCGCGCTGACCAACAAAGTCGCCCCCATCACCCCGAACGTCCGGCAGGTGGACTGGCACGGCGGGTTCACCGCCGCTGCCGGGTGCTCCGTCTACACCGCCCGCACCTACCCGCCCGAGTACTGGAACCGAACCGCGTTCGTGAGCGAGCCGACCGGCCACCTGACGGCCACGTTCGTGCTGACTCCGGCCGGCACCGATTACACCGCCCGGAACACGTGGAACCTGGTGGCCGCCGACGACGAGTGGGCCGCCCCCATCGACGCCCAGGTGGGACCGGACGGGCACGTCTGGGTGCTCGACTGGTACAACTTCATCGTCCAACACAACCCCACGCCGGCCGGGTTCAAGAACGGCCGGGGGAACGCCTACGAGACCGAACTGCGGGACAAGTCGCACGGGCGGGTCTACCGGCTGGTGTACACGAAGGCGAAGGAACAGAAACAGCCGAACCTGAAGGACGCCAAGCCGGCCGATCTGGTGGAGGCGCTGAAGAGCGACAACATGTTCTGGCGGCAGCACGCCCAGCGGCGGCTGGTGGAGGCGGGGGACAAGGGTGTGGCCGACGCACTGGCGAAACTGATCGCCGACCCGAAGGCCAGCCCGCAAGCCGTATTGCACGCCGTCTGGGTGCAAGACGGGCTGAAGATCGCCGAGAAGACCGCCTCGCTGCTCGACCACCCGTCGCCGGCCGTCCGCCGGGCCGCCCTGCAAACGCTGCCGAAGGACGCCAAGTCGGTGGACGCCATTCTGAACGCGAAGGTGCTGGACGACGCCGACACCCGCGTGCGGCTGGCCGCCCTGCTGGCGCTGGCCGATCAGCCGAGCGCGGCCGCGACCGGGCCGGTGCTGGCGAAGCGGTTGAGTGCCCTCGACGCGGGCACCGACAAGGGCATCTCGGACGCCACCCTGGCCGCGGCCGTGGCGCACGCCGGGCCGGTGCTGGCGGAGTTGGCCAAGTCGAAGGACGCGAAGTGGTCGGTTCAGGCGCTGACCACGGTGGAGCGGATCGCCATCAGCTACGCGGCGAAGGCGCCGGCCGACCTGGGCGGGCTGCTCGGCTCGCTCGGCAACTCACCGGTGTCCGACGCCATCGTCACCGGCCTCGCGAGCGGGTGGCCGTCCACCAAAGCCGCCAAGCTGTCGGCCGACGACGAGTCGGCGTTCGTGAAGGCGATGACCGCCACCTCCGCCGCCAGCCGCGGGCGGTTGCTCAAGCTGGCCGGCGCGTGGGGCGTGAAGGGGCTGGAAGCCCAGTTGGTCGAAGTGGCGAAAGCGCAACTGGCGGTGATCGCCGACCCGAAGGCGACGGACACCGCCCGCATCGACGCCGCCCGGCAGGTGATTGACGTGATGCCGGCCGACGACAAGGCGGCCGAAACCGTCGTGAACGCCGTCACCGCCAAGTCGTCGCCCGAGTTGGCCCGCGGGCTGTTCGAGGCGCTCGGCGGCAGCAAGGCGAAGAGCGTCGGCCCGCTGGTGGTGAGCAAGCTCGGCACCATCCCGGCGCTCGCCCGCCCCGCCGCCCTGCGGCTGGTGCTGGCCCGTGCCGACTCCGCCGGTGCGTTCCTGGATGCCGTCGAGAAGGGCACGATCCGCTTCGACGTGCTCGACCTGGACCAGAAGACGGCCCTGGCCGCCCACCCGGACAAGAAGGTGGCCGACCGTGCGGCCAAGCTGCTCGCACAGGGCGGCGGGCTGCCCGACGCCGACCGCCAGAAGGTGATTACTGACTACCACGAGGTGCTGGCCAAGAAGGGCGACGTGGCGAACGGCAAAAAGGTGTTCGTCGCCCAGTGTACCAAGTGCCACAAGCACACCGGCGAGGGTGCCCAGATCGGCCCCGACCTGACGGGCTTCGCCGTCCACCCGAAGGAAGAGATCCTGATCCACGTCCTCGACCCGAGCCGCAGTGTGGAAGGGAACTTCAAGGTGTACACCGCCCGCCTGGAGGACGGCCGCACCCTCACCGGCCTGCTCACCGCCCAGACGCGGACGACGGTGGAAATCCTCGACGCCGAGAACAAGCGGCACGCCATCAACCGCTCCGACCTGGACGGCGAACTGGCCGAGTCGAAGAAGTCGCTCATGCCCGAGGGGTTCGAGAAGCAGATCAGCAAGGCCGACTTCACCGACCTGCTCGAGTTCATGTCGCAGAAGGGCAAGTACCTGCCCATCCCGCTGGACAAGGTGGCGACGGTGGTGACGACGAAGGGCATGTTCTTCAAGGAGAACGGGCAGACCGAGCGGCTGGTGTTCAAGGACTGGAAGCCGAAGGAGTTCGACGGGGTGCCGTTCGTGCTGGTGGACCCGAACGGGGACACCACCAAGAACGCCGTCATGTTCAATGGCCCGCACGGGGACTTCCCGCCGACCATGCCGAAGAGCGTCACCCTGCCGTGCAACACGGCGGCCAAGGCCATCCACTTCCTGAGCGGTGTGGGCGGGTGGGCGTTCCCATACAACCGGGACAAGACGGTGAGTCTGATCGTGCGGTTGCAGTACGCCGACGGGAAGAGCGAGGACCACGAGCTGAAGAACGGCGAGCACTTCGCCGACTACATCAGCAAACAGGACGTGCCGGGGTCGAAGTTCGCCTTCGCCCTGCGGAGCCAGCAGATCCGCTACCTGAGCGTGACGCCCCAGCGGACGGACGCGGTCATCAAGACCATCGAGCTGGTGAAGGGGAAGGACGACACCGTGCCCATCGTCATGGCCGTGACGGTTGAAACGCCGTGAGTGACTTCTTGTAGGGCGGGTCGAGCGGGGAGTGCAACGGTGTTGACGTGAAGTCCGTGACTTGGGCCGTTCGGTCACCCGCGACGACCCGCCGTGCTGAAACACGGCGGGTCGTCGCGGTTATCGGGGCGAGGTCGTCTCACCAATCTTCGGGACAGTGACCCTGTCCCCCGCTCGACCTGCCCTACAAGAACTACTCCCGCAGCCCCGCCTGACGGATCTCTTCCGCACGCTGTTTGTGGTAGGCGGCGATGCGGCGGACGGTGCCGTCCGGGTCGCCGGTCAGCCGGTCGAGCCAGCCGCCGAACTCTAACTTGCTCTCGTACCCCACGCGGGCGGCGCCGGCCCGCACCGCCGGGTCGGGGTCGCGGCTCAGCCGTTCCAGCCACGAGCCGGGGTCGCGGAACGACGTGCGGTTGCGTTGCAAATCCAGCAGCAGCGTGAGCCGTTCGCTCGCGTCCGGATTGGTCAGTTTCCGCCCGGCGTCGATGTGGTCGGCGTCCAGCCCGCGGGTGAACAGGGCCGCCTCGCACACCAGCCGCACCTCGGCGTCGGGGTCGTTCAGCCAGCGGAACAGGTCTTCAGTTTCCACCGCCGGCGTGCCCGCCCCGGCCGGGCCGACCGCCGCCATCGCCGCCCGCCGCACCTCGGCTGCCGGGTCGTTCAGCAGCGTCACCACTTCGCCCTTCAGCCCCAACCCGCTGGCGAACCGCACCGCACTCGCCTTGTTCCCGCCGGTCAGCCCGGCCTTCACGATGCCCTTGCACCGCTCTTCGGCGTCCGGTTCGCCACACCGCAGGAACAGCGGCACCAGTTCCACCGCGGCGTCGTTGCCGGCGGCGTTGAACCCACCGCTCGCCGCCAGGAACGGCCGGCACACGGTCGCACACCGCGGGTCGTCGGTCGGGATGTCTCGCAGGTGATTCACCACCGCATCGGCGACGGCGTTGCACTCGTCGGCGGAGCCGGTGCGGAACACGTCCACCAACTTGGCGACGCCCGGTTCACCGGACGCGAGGAGTTGCTCGACAACGGTCGCTCGCTCATCCGGAGTCGCGGCGGTTCGCAATTTGTCCGCGGTCAGGTGCGCTTGAACCGCCTTCCACTGCCACGCCGTCACGCCGCCGGCCGCGACCAGCAACACCACAACGCCCACACTCACCGGCTTCACCCAACGGCTGGCCATAACCCGCCTCCGTGCGGAAGAGCGGGGGATGATACGCCAAGCGGGGAAAATGGTGCAAGGCGGAAGTGGTTGGACTCGGACCTCACCCCGCGTCCCCCTCTCCATGCCATGGAGAGGGGGTGTTCAACCCGCGGAGGTCTCGGACTTTTGATCGACGTGCCGGGGACGCATCCGTCTTGAACACCCCCTCTCCATGGCATGGAGAGGGGGACGCGGGGTGAGGTCTCTTCACCCTACACCCCCGTCACCTCTTCGAGTTTGCCGTTCCGCCACGCCTTCCGCACGCTGTGGCGGTAGAAGAGTTGCGACACCACCACCAGCACGGCGGTCGTGGCGGTGAGCGCGAGTAGCAGTTGGCCGTTGCCCCAGTCGGCCAGCGGGCTGTCGGACAGCGGGGACTCTTTCGGCACGGGGCCGGTGATCGCCCGCCGCATCCCCTCCAGCCAGTACGTCGTCGGAAGGCACATGCTCACAGGTCGCAACCACACCGGCAGTTGGTTCACCGGGAACACGACGCCGCTCAGGAAGTAGACGAGCGAGCCGATGCCTTCGCTCAGGAACATGCCACTGCGGCTCATGTTCAGAACCGCGCTCGCCAGGATCATCCCGCACGCCCACAGCATGACCGCCCCGACGCCCAGGAACGCCAGCAGCAGCGGCACGTCCACGCCGGCGAAGTGGACCGCCTCGCGGATTTGCGGGATGAACAGCCCGGTGGCGATGATGATGGTCCCGCCGACCAACCCTTCGACCGCCCGTGCCAGCCCGCGGCCGACGAAGTACGCCTGGAACTGCGCCGGGCTGATGTAGATGTACTTCAGCATGCGGTAGCTCTCGCGGTCGGAGATGACCACGTAGCTCATGCCGAACATGACCGTGCCGACCAGCCCGTAGCAGGCGTTCGAGATGTAGATGTACGGCAGGAACTCGGCCCGGATGCCGCGGACGACCACCGGGGGCTTCGGCTCATCGGGATTGGTGCCGGGGGCTTCGGCGGTTTGCTCCGTCGCCGCGGGCGGGGTCATCTCTTTGACGGCGAAGTCGGCGGCGTAGAAGACGAGGACGAGCAGCAGCGCCCCGCACACCGGTTTCACCACCATGTACAGCAGGAACAGCCGCACGTCGGCCCAGTTGGATTCGATCTGCCAGCCCAGCCAGGCCGACCAGCCGAGGGTGCGAAGGGGTTCGGTGGGCAACAAACGGTACTCCATTCGACAGGTGGCACAGGCATTCTTGCCTGTGGGTCAAGTGGCAGGTTCCAGCACTTGCAGGCTCACACCCGTCACCAGGTCCTTCACACGCACGCGGTATTCGGCCATGTGCGGGGCGGTCAGGTGCGCTTTCAGGTGGTCCAGCGATTCCCACTTCTCCACTACCACGACCACGTCGGGTCGCACGGGGGGCTGAACGCCCAGCCCGCTGGCAATGTCAACCGCCGCCCCGTATTCGATGCACCCGTCTTCGGCCCGCACCTGCGGCGTCACCCAGGCGAAGTGGGAGAGGAACTCGGCCCGCTGGCCGGGGGTGGTGTCGATGGTGGCGATGACGTGAATCATGGCGGGTCCGGTTCGGCTTGTTTCGGGTTACGGCTCTGACATAACATACGCGCCTTGCATAGCACGGACGCTGCCTCGTGGCCGACAAGCTCACCCCGCTCATCCTCGACGCCCTCGCCCGGGCGGTGGCCGACCCGCACGGGTCGCCGCTGTTCACGTCCAAGTCCGCGCCCGGCCTGTTCCCGGCGGTCGCTGCCGCCAAGCCGGCTGCCCACAAATGCATTCAAGAGGGGCTGATCCGCATGGTCCGCACCGACGGCCAGGGGAAGCAACTCCGTGAATACTACGCCGGCACCCCCTCCGGCCTGAAATTCCTCGTCGAGCAGTCGTCGCCCAAGCAGGTGCTGGACGACTTCGTGAGGCTGCTGGAAGAGCGCCGCGACGAGGTGGCCGAGCTGCTCGCCGCGGCGGAACGCATGGCCGCCGGCATCGACGGCATGAAATCGGCCGTCGCCGCGGTGCTGCCGAACGTCGAAGGGTGGAAGCGGGAACGGAGTGACCGGGTTGG
>JANNDF010000761.1:0-4091 GCA_031387445.1 Planctomycetia bacterium | reverse complement strand
CACCGCTCCCTCGCGGTCGCGGCTCGTCGATGTCAATGGATACACCCCATGCGGTCCGTGTACTCCTTCTTCGCCCACTTCGTCGAGTACGACGTGGTGGACCCGTGGGACCGCGAGCGGGAAACGCACGTCACGTATGTCGTGGTCGAATTCCGCAACGACGGCGACGGGGACGAGCGGCCGTACCTCTTGCTCAGCCGCGAGTCAGTGGAGGACGAGCAGGGGTTGCGGTTCGTCGGGCCGGTGGGTGTGGCTGTCGAAGGCGGATACGGGTGCGACGACGGCATTTCCACCGTCGTCCTCCGCCGTGCTTCACTTCACCTGACGTTGAACGAGACCGCCGCCGAGCGCATCGAGGACGACGAAATCCGTGTGGACTTCGAGTTGGACGACGCCGAGTTCGACCGCCTCCGCCGCGAATTGACAGAGTTGTTCGAGGGGCTGGGAGTGTTCACCAAGTGAGGTGAGACGATCCAGATGGAACCACGACCGCCAGGGAGCGGGTGCCGACCACTTCCGCGAGAGGTGGTTGGCACCCGCTCCCTGGCGGTCGCGGTTCCAGTGTCACGCCGCCGACGTGGTTCCATCTAGCGCCGACCCCCTTTCGGTCCTACAACACCCGCATGGCCGTCAACCTCGCCCAGATTCCCCAACTCGCCCGCAACGGCAACCGGCTGGCCGAGATTGCCGGCGTGCTGGTCAAGTACGGGCTGGCCGACTGGCTGACCAAACTGGACGTGCGGTTCATCACCCGGCTGATGCGGACGACCCCCATCCGCCCGATCACCGACGCCTCGCCCGAAGCCCGCCTGCGGCTCGCCCTCACCGAACTCGGCACCACGTTCATCAAACTCGGGCAGATGCTGTCCACCCGCCGGGATCTCATCGGCCCGGCGCAAGCGGACGAACTCTCGAAACTCCAAAGCAACGCCCCGGCCGACCCGTTCGCGGCGACGAAGGCGACCGTCGAGGCGGAGCTGAAGAAGCCGCTCGGCGAGCTGTTCGCCACGTTTGAAGAAACGCCCCTCGCGTCGGCGTCCATCGGGCAGGTGCACCACGCCACCCTGACCGACGGGCGGGCGGTGGTGGTGAAGGTGCAGCACCCGAACATCGGCCCGAAGATCGAGTCCGACCTGTCCATCCTCACCACCCTGGCGGAGTTGGCCGAGAAGTATCTGGCCGAGGTGCGGCCGTACCGCCCGACGGCGGTGGTGGCCGAGTTCGGCAAGCTGCTCTCCCGCGAGTTGGACTTCCGCCGCGAGTTGCGGCACCTGCAAGTGTTCGCCCGCAACTTCGCCAAGGACGACACGGTGAAGTTCCCCGCGCCGGTGGCGTCGCGGTCGAGTGCCCGCGTGCTGACGATGGAGCGGCTCGACGGGGTGCCGCTGTCCGCCCAACTGCCGGCCGAGGTGGAACACGGCGTGCGGGCCGAGCTGGCCCGCCGCGGCGCCCGCGTGTTCCTCGACATGATCTTCCGCGACGGCTTCTTCCACGCCGACCCGCACCCCGGCAACGTGCTGGTGCTGCCCGGCGGGGTGATCGGCCTGCTGGACGCCGGCATGGTCGGGCGGGTGGACGACGCGCTGCGGGCGAACATCGAGAAGGGCATGATCGCGGTGATGACGCAGGACGCCGCCGCCCTGACCGACCTGGTGATGACCATCGGCCAGTGCCCGCCCGACCTGGACGCCACCGCCCTGCAAGCGGAGGTGGCCGACCAGCTCACCTTCTACTGGGGCATGCGGCTCGACCAGTTCGAACTGAGCGTGGCCCTCGACGAGCTGACCGAAGCCGTGCGGCGGTTTCAGATCGCCCTGCCGCCGTCGGTCAGCCTGCTGGTGAAGGTGCTGGTGATGCTGGAGGGCACCGCCCGCCTGCTCGACCCGAAGTTCAACCTGACGACGGTGCTGGAGCAGTACCGCGGGCGGTTCACCCGCCGGCGGCTGTCGCCCAAGCGGATGATGCAGAAGGTGGCGAGCGGGCTGCGGGACTGGGAGGAGGTGCTCGGGTCGCTGCCGCGGATGGTGCGGGACGTGATGCGGTTCGCCCGCGAGAAGAAGTTCGCCGTGCAACTCCAGCACCAGCACCTGGAGCCGTCGGTCAACCGGCTGGTGTTCGGCATGTTGACGAGCGCGCTGTTCGTCGGGTCGGCGCTCTTGTGGGCGAACAAGGCCCCGCCGCTGCTGTTCGACGTGAGCGTGATCGGGGTGATCGGAGTGGTGGTCAGCACCGTCCTCGGCTCGCGGCTGCTGTGGGCTATCCAGAAGAGCGGCAAGCTAGAGGATTGAGTCGGGGCCGGATGCCGAGCGCCACCCCGCGGCTGATTCCGGTGGATTGACGAGTCGCTCCCGCGGGAGAGCGGGTTCATTCACTGTCACCACAGGTGCGGCGATGACTGGCAATCATAGCGTCGGGTTCTTCGACGAGCAGTTCCGCCGACAGGTGCAAGCCGCCGACTTCGTGCTGAACGACTTCGAGCGGTCGGTACTCCCACACGTCTCCGGACGAGTCCTCGATTTCGGCTGCGGGTTGGGCAACTTCGCCGTCGCGGCCGCCCGGAAGGGGTGTTCCGTCGTGGCGCTGGACGCCAGCCCGACGGCGGTTCGACACCTCCAACAGGTCGCGCGGGAGGGCGGGTTGCTCATCGAAGCCGCGGAAGCCGATTTGCGAGACTATGCGATCACCGGGGAGTTCGACGCGGTCGTTTCCATTGGCCTGCTCATGTTCTTCGACTGCGACACCGCCTTCCGTCGCCTCGCCGACCTCCAGCGGAGCGTGCGGGCGGGTGGGTTGGCCGCCGTCAACGTGCTGGTCGAAGGGACGACCTACATGGGCATGTTCGACCCGTCCGGGCACTGCCTGTTCGCACGCGACGAATTGCAGACCCGGTTCACCGGATGGCAAATCATCCACTCCGCGCACCAGAACTACGACGCCCCCCACGGGCAAGTGAAATCGTTTGTGACCGTCATTGCAAGACGGCCGTTGTGAAGCCACGGGGCGCAGGGAACCGAACAGGGGCAGCCATCACACCTCGCGCCTCTTCAGCAGCGGCTTCCTCAGCATCGGGTCGGGGTCGGTGAACGGGCCGGCGGACGTGTCGCGGGTGAGGCAGCGGGCGAACATCTCCATCTTCGCGTCCAGGTCGTCGGCGTGGTGCAAGATCAGCACTTCGGGAATCGACGGCAGCCGCGGCGAACCCCACTCGGGGATCGTCAGGTGCGACACCACCATGTGTTCGAGCAGCGTGAGTAACTCCGGGTTCAACTCCGGCACCTTCGCCGCGGCGGCGCGAATCAGGTCGCGGCCGAGGGAGATGTACCCGAACAGGCGGCCGTCGATGGTCGGTTCCGCCGGCTGACCGGGCACGTCGGGCACGCTCAGTTCCGCCACGCGGCCGATGTCGTGCAGGACGGCGGCCGACACGATCAGGTCGCGGTTCAGCGGGGGCGTGAGGTCGGGGTAGTGGGCGATGTACCGATCTGCCAGCCACGCGCTGTGGCGGGCGACGTTCAGCACGTGTTCCAGCCACCCGCCGGGGAACGGGTAGAACCGCCGGTCCGACGCCGGCAACTTCTTCAGCGTCTCGGCGTGGGTGTCGAGGAGCGAGAGAGTCAGCCGGCGGAGCGGCTCGTCCTTGATTTCCTTCTCGGCGAGTGCCCGCAGTTCGCCGAGCATCACGTCCGAGTCGAACCGCGAGCGGTCGTAGAAGTCGGCCTCGCGGAAGCCGTCCGTGCGGTCAGTCTCTTTCACCTCACGGATCTGCTGGACATCGACTTGAGGGCCGTACTTCTCGTGTTCGGAGTAGGTGCCGCGGACCTTGAAGAACCCGCCCGGCGACCAGTGCTCGGCGGCGGCGTAGTCCTTGGCGTCCTGCCACACCATCACGCTGACCGTGCGGCGGAGGTCGCGGAACTTGAGCGCGAAGTACGGCTTGCCGTCGCGGGTGGTGCCCTTCTGCTTGTCGGCGAGCAGGGCGAAAAAGTCGGCCGCCGGGCCGGGCGTGAGTTGGTGCAGCGGGACGAGGGAAGGTTTGGGAGGCATGTGCAACTCCGAGTTTTTCCTGGAACCGCCGGCGTGAGCCGGCCGGG
>JANNDF010000746.1:0-4817 GCA_031387445.1 Planctomycetia bacterium | reverse complement strand
GACCGCTCGCGGAGCGAGCAGAGCACTTGAATCACACCTTCGGCAGTTCCCACCCCTTGCGGTAGTCCACCCGCACCAGCTTCGAGGCATCGGCGTTGCCGGTGAACTCCATCTTGGCCGCGTCGTACACCAGCTTCTTGCCGGCGAACCGCACGGCGATGTTGCCCAGCAGCATCGCCTCCGTCAGCCGCCCGGCGATCTCGAAGCTGGACGACGCCATCTCCGGCTTGCCCGCCTTGATCGCGTCCGCCCACTCCTGCTTCATGAACGGGTCGTGGTCCTTCGCCACGCCCTCCGGCCCCTTCTCCGGCTTGTCCCGCTTCACCCCCTCGAACTCCTTTTCGGGCAGCAGGCGGAAGTCGGCGGCGTAGTCGTTCGGGGCGAACAGGATGCCCTTCGAGCCGACGAGCAGCGACCCGCTGTCGGAGAAGTTCTCCCCCTTGCCCAGCACCTTCGCCTTGAGTTCGTCCGACGGCAACACCCGCTTGCCGTTGTCCGCCCCCTCGTACCAGTGCAGCACACACGCCACCTTCTTCCCACGGGCCGGGAAGTGGTAGGCGATCTTCGCCCACGCGGGGAACGTCTCGGTGTTGATCTCACCGCCCTCGGCGATCACCGCACTTGGCGCGTCCAGTTCGAGCGCCCGGTACGGCATGTTGGCGGTGTGGCAGGCCATGTCGCCGAGCGCGCCGGTGCCGAAGTCCCAGTAGCCCCGCCAGTCGTGCGGGTGGTAGGCCGGCTTCGTCTTGTCGCCGTCGGGGCGGATGGCGAACGGGCGGAACGGACTCGGCCCGACCCACTCGTCCCAGTGGACGTGCTTCGGCACCGCCGACTCTACCGGCCGCTTCACGATGTCCGGCGACTGCTTCCAGTATTTGAACGGGCGGTTCGTCCACACGTGGGCCTCGGTCACGTCGCCGATCACACCCGACTTCACTAACTCGACCGCACGCCGCAGGCCGCTCAGCCCCGACCCCTGGTTGCCCATCTGCGTCACCACCTTCATCTTCGCAGCCGCCTCGCGGAGCATCCGCGCTTCGGCCGGCGTGTGCGTCAGCGGCTTCTGGCAGTACACGTGCTTGCCCATGCTGATCGCCAGCATCGACGCCATCGCGTGGTGGTGGTCGGGCGTGGACACCACCACCGCGTCGATGTCTTTGCCGCTCTTGTCGAACAGCTTGCGGTAGTCGAAGTACGTCGCCGCCTTCGAGTAGAGTTTGGCCTTCACGCCCAGCCGCTCGTCGTCGATGTCGCACACGGCGGCCACGTCGAACACCTTCGCGGCCTGGTCGATGTCGCTACCGCCCTTGCCGCCGACGCCGATGCCGGCGACCCGCAAGCGGCCGTTCACGCCCGGCACCTGGGCGACGGAAAAGGCGGGGCCGGTGAACAGGTAGCCGAGGGTGCCGACCCCGAGCTGGAGGGCACGCCGGCGGGAGAGACGAGGGGTCATGGCTTGATTACCAGTGGAGAGAAACGGCGAGCGAGATGGTACCACACCGGCCGTCAGGTGGGGAGCAGATCGGCGACCAGTCGCAAGCTCCCGGCGACGACAAGCCACCTCGTCGTCGCCGGGAGCTTGCGACCGGGCGACCCGCACCCACCCATAGCCTCACGCCGCTTCGCTCAGCACATCGTCGTCGGGCAGCGGGGTCAGGTCGGCCCCGCGGGCGGCCAGGTCTTTCAGCTCGGCGACGATACTCGTGTTCATCACCGTTTCCAGTTCGGCCAGTGCCCGCGCCACCGGCGCGCCGTCCATCACCCGGTGGTCGAAGTGGACTCGCACGGGCAGCGAGTGATCCGCCGTGAGCAGGCCGTAGTTCACGCTCGTCGTCAGCGGCGAAATCAGGTTGAGCGCGGTCGCCCCGTCGCCGGCCGTCACGCTCACCCCGAACGTACCGAACACCCGCATCCGCCACCGCTGGCTGACGTTCGCCGCGTACCACCACGCCAGCCGCCGCAGCGGGCCGGGCAGCCGGCTGTAGCGGATCAGGCGGTCGAACGAGCGGATGTGCTCGACCGGGTGCGTCCGCCAGCGGTGCAGGTGCTGCATCAGTTGGCGGATGGAGTGGCGATCCGGGTGGCGGATGTGCCCGAAGAAGACGGCCGGCTCGCCCTTGTACTCCCGCTCGACCGCCACCGTCGCCACGCTCTCGTCGGCCTGGAAGAAGTGCGGCCAGGGGAACGGCATGTACGCCCGGCGGAGTTCCGGGCGGTGGGCGGCGACGACGGCGTAGGCCTTGGTGAACAGCAGCACCCACGACGGCGGGTGCAGGAACAGTTTGCGGGCGAGGGCGACCGGCGCGACGTTCACCCGCCGCTCGACGGTGACGGTGGGCACCCGCCGGCCGGCGTGCAGCAGGTCGGCGATCCACCGTCGGGGGAGGGGCAGGGGCATCCGCTGCCCGGTCACTTGGGCCATCGGGCGATCCTTCGCGCGGCCGGAGTCGGCGGGGAATGATGACCGAACGGCGGGGGCGGTGCAAGGGCGAGTTGAAAGTGCTCTGCTCGCTCCGCGAGCGGTCTGAACATGCCGCTCGCGGAGTGAGCAGAACACTCACGCCGCCGCCTTGCTCACCAGCCGCAGCAGTTCGCCGGGGTGGGCGAGCATGTACGTCGGGTTCATGCTGGCCAGCAATTCCGGGGCGTGGAACCCCCACGACACCGCCGCCACGCTCACCCCCGCCTTCTTCGCCGCGTCCAGGTCACGGCTCTCGTCGCCCACGTACACGAACTCCGCTCGCTCCACCTTCTCCCGCTTGCGAATCTTGCGGATGGCCCGCGCCTTGCCGAACAACTGCGGCTGCCCGACCACGAACCCGAACAGGTGCTCCACCCCGTTCGCCGCCAGGCAGGTGCGGATGCTCGTCTCCTGGTTGCTGCTCAGGATGCCCAGGCGGGTGCCGGTGGCGTGCAGAGCGGTCAGCGCATCGGCCACGCCGGGGTGAAGTTTCAGGTGCGGGGCGTGCTCGGCCGCCTTCGCCTGGAACGCGCGGATGATCTTGGGCATCTTCCAGAACGTCGCCCCGACTGCCTTCAGCACCTTGCGGGTGGGCATGTACCGGGCGGCGTTCAGATCGGCCATCGGCTTCAGGCCCAGCGCCGGCCCGATCTCTTGGAAGATCTGCACGGCGGACATGACCGAGTCGGCCAGGGTGCCGTCGAAGTCGAACACGACCAGCCGGTAGTTCATGGCGACGCCCTCGAACAATCGTGGGGAAATGATACCACGACCGGGCCGGTTCACCACGTCCGGAGTTGCCGACCGGGGCGAGCCGCGGTCGCTCCCATCCTTCGCTTTTCCGTTGCCGCTCGTGCGGGGCGGGTTTACATTCCTCCCCACTCCCGCCGTCACCCCCTTCCGAGTCGTTCGCACATGGCCGCTCCCGCGTCGGTCCCACCGTCCGGCGGTTCGTCCGCCCCGCTCCCGTTCGGCACGCTGGTGAAGCTGTGCGTGATGATGTTCCTCCAGTTCTTCATCTGGGGGGCGTGGTTCGAGATCGGCTTCTCGTACATTCCGTGGCTGAAGTTCCCGGAGTGGTGGATGGAGCCGCTGGTGTACGGGGCGTTCAACATCGGCGCGATGGTGGCCCTGTTCTTCAGCACGCAATTCGCCGACCGCATGTTCGCCGCCCAGAAGTTCTTGGCGATCAGCCACCTGATCGGCGGGTTGGCCATCGGCGGGCTGTTCTTCCTGCACCCGACCCCAGGGCAACCCGGGTCGTTCTGGCCGTTCTTCCTGCTCATGCTCGTCCACAGCGTGTTCTACGTGCCGACCATTAGCATCACGAACAGCATCGCGTTCGCGGCCATGACCAACCCGCAGAAGCAGTTCGGCCCGGTGCGGGTGTGGGGCACCATCGGGTGGATCGTGGCCAGTTGGCCGTTCATCTTCATCCTGGTGGATTGGGCGAACGTGTCGGCGTTCGGGTCGGTGCCGTTCACCGACTGGCTGGGCGAAGCACTGGGCAAGGGGAAGACCGGGGACGCGGCGGCCGAGTCGCAGCGGTACATCTTCCTGGTGGCCGGGGTGTCCTCGCTGGTGCTGGCCGGGTTCAGTCTGATGCTGCCGCACACCCCGCCCAAGCCGGCCGCCGCCGGCGACTCGCTGGCGTGGCTGAAGGCGATGAAGTTGCTCAAGCACCCGTTCGTGCTGGTGCTGTTCCTGGTCACGTTCATCGACGCGGCCGTGCACCAGAGCTTCTTCGTCCTCACCCCCGGCTTCCTCGGCCCGAAGGTGGACGGCGGGCAGGTGGGCATCAACTCGAACTGGGTCGCCCCGGTGATGAAGATCGGCCAGATCGCCGAGATCCTCACCATGCTGGTGCTCGGGGTGGTGCTCAAGAACTTGGGCTGGCGGACGACGATGGTGATCGGCGTGCTCGGGCACGCCGCCCGGTTCGCCGTGTTCGCCTTCTGGCCGGAGCCGGTGCCGGCGGTGGCGGTGAACGCCCTGCACGGCATCTGCTACGCCTTCTTCTTCGCCACCGTGTACATCTTCGTAGACGAACACTTCCCGAAGGACGTGCGGAGCAGCGCCCAGGGGTTGTTCAACGCGCTCATCGTGGGCGTCGGCCCGTTCGTCGGCGGGTTCATCTGCACCAAGCTGAAGGCGGCTTACGGGATCGAAGTGGAGGTCGAAGGGAAGACGGTGAAGTCGGTCAACTACGCGGAGGTTTTCCGCTGGCCGATGTACGCGGCCACCTTCGGGGCGGTGCTGCTGCTGCTGTTCTTTCACCCGAAGAAGAAGGCGGGACAGGGGTGAGAGTAGGTTCGGCGGTGTCCGGTGAGTCGTCAATGAGCGGTCCGGTCGCGGT
>JANNDF010000708.1:0-2654 GCA_031387445.1 Planctomycetia bacterium | reverse complement strand
CCAACCGACTGGCTCACCACGTTAGTGGTTGAGCATGAACTCGGTGGTGTTGAGCAGCGCCCAGAACACGTCCTGGTAGAATTTCGGGTCTTGTGCGCCGGTGCCCACGATGACCGTCGGCGGGGCCTTCGGGTCCGGCTTCTTCGGGTCCGGCTTCGGGTCGGGCTTCTTCGGGTCGGGCTTCTTCGGGTCGGGCTTCTTCGGGTCCGGTTTGTCGTCGCGGCCGGACACCACCGCCCCGTCCTGGATGTCCTTCAGGGCGGCCACTTCGGCCGGGGTGGCGTGGCGGTTCAGGGCGGCCAGGAACAGGTCGTCGATCACCCCGTTCACGTTGACCTGCCCGCCCTTGGAGTTGTTCTTCATGGCCTCCTCCACCACCCCGCCCTTGCGGGTCACTTCCTTGTTCAGCTCCTTCCCGTTCATCATCAGCAGGGCCTGCACCACGGTGCCGTTGAACGTGCCCTCGTTCCCCTCGTCGTCGCCGAAGTTCCGCACCAGCTTACTCATCCAGTCGTCGCGGCGGTTCTGCCGCTCGCTCTTGTCCGGCGGGGTGGACTTGGTGGCCAGGGAGAGCGACTCGTACAGCACTTCCGGCGACATGGCCTTGAGCGGCATGCGGGCGAAGAAGGCGTCGAACTTGGCGTCCTCGTACCCCTTGCTGGCCACGTGGCCCAGGCTGTACACGTCGGACGTGCAGATTGCCTCGAGCAGGTGCTTGGTGTCGAAGTTGTACTGCTTGAAGTCCTTGCCCAGGCGGGCCATCAGGTCGGGGTGGATGACCTCGTTGTTGCTGCCGAAGTCGTCCACGCCGGGGTCCTTGTTCAGCCCGCGGCCGAACAGGTGGCCCCACACGCGGTTGACCAGGGCCGGGGCGAAGTTGTCGTGCGCCACCAGGTAGTCGGCCAGCACCTGCCGGCGGGACTTGCCGCCCTCAGCCGAGGACAGCTTCTTGTCCGACTTCTCCCCGTCCATCGCCTGCTTGTAGTCTTTCAGGAACACCGGGCGGGTGGACGCCGGGGTGCCGTTCCGCTGTGGGAACTGGATCTTCAGGCCGCTGTTCAGGCCGGAGTCGTCGGACAGGGCGATCTTGTCCTGGAGCATCATGTTGTTGTTGTTGCCCATGTTCCGCGGGGTGGGCGTGGCGCTCCGCTTGGTCTGGCGGAAGAAGGCGTTCACCCCCCAGAAGTCGGACTGCACCCACTCCTTGTTGAACGGGTGGTCGTGGCACTGGGTGCACTGCGTTTGCAGGCCGAGGAACAGGCGGGTGACGCGGCTGGTGATGGGCACGGCGTCGTGGATGCCGTACTCCTTCTGCTCGTTCTGGGGCACGGCGTCACCCAGGTGGGCGACGACGAAGTTGGCCGCCCCGTTCTTGTTCGTGTCGCCGGTGGCGGTGATCAGGTCGCGGACGATCTCGTGGTACGGGCGGTTGTCGTAGAACTGCTGCCACAGCCACGCCTGTATGTACCCGCGGTACGCCGGGTGCCCGGTGCGGCTCATCAGCCACACCGTCCACATGTTCGCCCAGTGTTCGGCGAACTCGGCCGGGTAGTCGAAGCTCACGTCCTTCCCGTTCTCCTTCACCGGCTTGCCGTCCACCTTCGGGATGTACGCGCCGGCCACCGCCTTCCCTTCCTTGTCCAGCACCGGCTTGCCGTCCTTCATCTGCGGCACGCCGTACAGCAGCCGCTTGATCAGCCGCCCCCGCTTGTCCTTGGCCTTGTCCTGCTCGAAGTCGAGCACCTCTTCGACGGTGGCGATGCGGCCGAGCAGGTCGAGGCAGGCGCGGCGGAGGAACTCGGAGTCGGTACACGCGGCGGCCGGCTTCTTGATGCCGGCCTTCTCCCACCCGGCGGCGATGTAGTGGTTGATCGCCTGGGTGGTGTTCAGTTGGTCCGGGTTCACGTCCGGCTTCTCCGCCTTCGGCGGGTCGGCGGCGAACACCGGGGACAGGAGCAGCAGGCCGGCGGCCAGGGCTGCGGTGGGCAGGCGGAACATCGTGCGCCCTCTCCGGGGAGGTCGGGGGTGACGGTCTAGAAATACAACCCGCACCCGCGGTGAGCGGGTCGGGTAAAGGTTGCAGGTTGCGCGTATTCTAATTCAAACACGGGCCGTGGGAGACGGATTCCGGCCGACGTATGATGTGCGACGAACCCGCCCGTCGGCGGGTTCCAAGTTCCGGGGCGGTCTCCGCCGCCCGACCGTTGGCACGCGGACACAGGAATTATGAGTCTCGACCTGAAGCCGGTGGCCGAATTCATCCGCAAGGCGGACACCGAAGACCTGCTCGACCGGGTGACGGTGTACCGCGACACCATGGAGCCGGCGGCGGTGGACCTGATGGAAAACGAGCTGTGGCGGCGGGGGATCACCCCGGAGCAGTTGGCGAACCACGCGGCCAACCGGGCGGGGGTGGTGCGTCGGGCGGACGGGTCGGCGGTGCGGTGTACCCACCGCGACCGGTCGCGGGGGTTCTCCTGCGACCGGCCGGCGATGAGCGTCCGCTGGCGGTGGTTCCGGCTGTGGGGCAGGGTGCCCGTCGTCCCGTGGCCGCTGCCGCGATGCGAGCAGCACGATGCAAGCATGCCAATCGGGTTGCCGTCCTTCTGGAACGGGCACGGTTCAGATTTTTGGTGCGTCATGCCGGATGGCAG
>JANNDF010000662.1:0-6283 GCA_031387445.1 Planctomycetia bacterium | reverse complement strand
CCGTCCGCGTCCATCAGACGGGCGACCTGGCTGCGGCTGAAACCGCCTACCGCGAACTCCTGCGAGCGGTGCCGGGCTACGCACCAGCGCTGTCCAATCTCGGGGCGATCCGGGCGAGACTGGGCGACGAAGACGAAGCCGTGCGGCTGTACCAACTGGCGCTCGCCGCCCGCCCGCACTTCCCCGATGCACTCTTCAACCTGGGCAACATCCACCGCCGGGCCGGACGGTTGCAGGAGGCGGGCGAGTTGTTCCTCACCTGCGCGCAGGCCGACCCGGACCACGCCCCCGCTCAGTTCAACCTGGGTGTGGTGGCCTCTCAGTTCGGCCGCTTCCCGGAGGCCGCCGACGCCTTCCGCCGCGTCACGGAAATCGAAGGGACGGTCGGGCGGGCGCACCTGCGGCTGGGTGAAGTGCTGCACCGCATCGGGAAGGCGGACGAAGGCGTGCCGCACCTGCGGGCCTACGCCGACGCCTTCCCGGACGACCCGGCCGGGCCGTTCCAGTTGGCGCTCGCCCTGGCCGCCAGCGGGCGGGCGGCCGACGCCGTCGCGCTGCTGCAAGGGTTGCTCAAGCGGTCGCCGAACGACGCCGACGCCCACAACGCGCTCGGGCTGGCCCAGGCTTCGCTCGGCCGACAGGACGACGCCGTCCACCACTTCGAGCGGGCGGTCAGCCTGAAGCCGGAGATGGCCGAGGGGTGGAGCAACCTGGCCGTCTGCCTGTCCGAACAGGGGCGGGCGGAAGAGTCCGTCGATGCGTTCCGCCGTGCCCTGGCCGTCCGCCCGCTCGCCCCGCTCATTCACAGCAACCTGCTGTTGAACCTGAACTACTCCTCCCGCGTGCCGGCCGACACGGTGCGGGACGAACACTTCGCCTGGGGCGACAAGTACGCTGAAGACGTGCCCGCGCCGACGCCGCGCGAGCCGCACGACCCGGCCCGCAAGCTGCGAATCGGCTACCTGTCGAGCGAGTACCGCGACCACCCGCAAGCCGGCCTCCTGCGGGCGGTGCTGGAACACCACGACCGCGACGCATTCGAGGTGTTCGCCTTCGCCAACGTGCAGCGGGCCGACGCCACCACCGACGCGATGAAGGCCCTCGCCGACCACTGGCGGCCGGTGTCCGGCATGACGCCGCCCCACGTGGCCGAGGCGATTCAGGCCGACCGCATCGACCTCCTGATCGACGTGGGCGGGCACGCCAGCGGGGTCAACCTGCTCGCCCTCGCCCAGCGGCCGGCGGCGGTGCAGGTGTCGCTCGGCGGGGTGCCGAACACCACCGGCCTCGCGGCCGTCGGCTACCGCATCACCGACCCCGTCTCCGACCCGCCGGGGGCGACGGAAGCGCTCTACCGCGAGCAACTGGTGCGGCTGCCCGAGGTGCCGTGGGTGTACCGCCCGCCGGCCGACGCCCCCGCGGTCAACCCGCTCCCCGCCCTCGCCCGCCGGCAGTTCACCTTCGGCTGCCTGAACAACGCGTCGAAGGTGTCCGAGCCGTGCCTGGAGGCGTGGGTGAAGCTCATCCTGGGTACGCCCGGCTCGCGGCTCATCCTGATGGGCGGGCAGTCGGCGGCCGGGCAACGGCGGCTGGCGGACAGGTTCATGAAGGCCGGCATCCTCCGCGACCGGGTGCAACTGGTGCCGCGACAGCCGCGGGACAAGTACCTCGCCCAGTACGCCGAGATCGACGTGGCCCTCGACCCGTTCCCGTACACCGGCGGCATCACCACCGCCGACAGCCTGTGGATGGGCGTGCCGGTGCTGACGGTCGCCGGCCGCACCGCTGCTTCCCGCCAGGGGGTGATGATCTTGCTGACGCTGGGGCTGGAAGAGTTCGTGGTGAGCGGCGTGGAAGACCTGACGGCGGTGGCGAAGAGTTGGATGAACCGGCGGGCGGAATTGGCCCAACTGAGGGCCGGTTTGAGGGAGCGGATGGCCGCCTCGCCGCTGTGCGACGCCCGGCGGTTCGTGCGGCACCTGGAAGCGGCCTACCGCGAGATGTGGGCGAAGGCCGTGAAGGGGTGAACCGGCGTGTCACAACGAGTGCTTCACCTGCTGATCTGGCTGATGCTGGGTCTATTGCTCGCCCTGTTGCTCGCGTCTCTGGGTTTGTTCCTGTGGCTGATTCGCCCCGAAGCGCCCCGCCCCGGCATCCTCCCGGAGAACGTCGAGCGGGTGACGCCGGGGATGAAGGCGGATGAGGTCGAGCAACTGCTCGGGTTGAAGTATCCGCCCAGAATGCGAGCCATTTCTGCCATCGACGCCGGGTTGAACGTCCCTGAAGCAGCAGTTTGGGCACTGCTTTTCTCGGACAAGGAGTGCGACATCTGGGTCTACCTGGATGCCGACGACACCGTACTCGGTTGCGAAGGGGTGGGCGACCGTTGCCACCTCCCCGGTTGGCAACTCCGACTCACGCGACGGCTGGAACGAGGGGAGTGGTGAGGGGGTTGCGCTGAGGTCTGCGTCGCCGAAATATGAAGGGAAGGTCTTCCGCACGGGTGATCGGGGTCGGTTTGTTGGAAGAAACGACCCGATGTGGGGGGTGATTCGAGCGTTTCCCGTTTCCGGCAACCGGCACGCACCTCGCCCCGGCCCACGTGCAGCCTATTCCGGGCGTTTGACGGGCGTTGGCCGGTCGGGTAGCCTCAGCGGGGCACCCGACGGCCAAACCCGCCGGGATAGGCTGCACAGGTGCAGCATAATCACATGTTCGGCCACCGGAGGGCGCTCGTGGCGCGGAAGCGGCTGACATGGTTCCGGCTCTGCACGGACTACCACCAGTTCTACCTGTTGGACGAAGGCATCAAGCCGCCGGCCCCGGACGACTACAACGGCCCGGACGTGTTCGTTCAGCGGCTGCTGGTCAAGCCGCACATCATCGCTCTGATGACGTTTCAGCCCAACACGTTCTCGGCCGCGGTCGAGGTGCTAGATGGCGAACCTGAGACCGACCTGGCCGGCTGGGATCATGTGGTGGACGCGAGCTTAGAGGTGCCCACCGGCAAGCTGGCGGTCGATACCTGCTGCAACGGCGTCGCCAAGCGGGTGCGGGTCGCGCCGGGGTGGTATCGGGTGCGGGTGTGTGCCGGCGGAATGGCCGGGTGGGAGTCGGTCCCGGATGGCCAAGACCCGCCGGAGCGGTTTCGCATCAGCCTATGGCCGGCGGAATCCGCCCCGGTGCGGGTGCTCAAGCAGTGGGCCGGGCCGGTGAGCGTGTAGCCCGTGGTGTGGCCCCAGACGCCGAACCATCCGCTGCAGCAGACCCGGCCCGCGACATCGGTTCTGGCAGTTCATAGCTCAGCGGCGCGGGCCGGGCTGCTGAGCCGGGGCGTTCGGCCCCCCTCTCCCCGCCGGGTCGCTCCGCTCCCCCGGCGACCCTCTCCCTCCGGGGGAGAGGGTGTGTGGATGGTTCCGCCGACCTCGGCGGACTCTCGGATGCGTCGGCCTGGGTGACCCTCTCCCCTGGAGGGAGAGGGTGGATCGTCGAGCATTGCGAGACGAGCCGGGAGAGGGGGTTGCCGCCCGGCCTGCCGTCGCTCATTCGTCGGCCGCAACGAAGACAGGGCGGGAAAGAGGGTTTGCTGGAAAAAGCCCTCTCCCCCGCCACATCGGGCCGTTGCTGATTATTCCTCGGTGGTGTTCGAGAAATAATCAGCAACCCCCCGAACACAAGGGGGGTGAGGGGGGATTCCGATTTCCTTTGTCACTCTTCCCCGCCCTCGGAACGATCTCACTCCCGCCTACCTCCACCTCACAGGGTTCGGACCCAACACTTCCCCGCCCTCGCTCGCTATTCTGATTGGCATGAACTCCTCCGCGGCCAACCCGTTCGACCTGTCCCGCCTGCTGGAACTGGGCTGGTGGGTGTTCCTCGGTCTGGCCGGGCTGGCACTCATCGCCCTGACGCTGTGGGCGTACTCGGCGCACAAGCAGGCCAGCCGCACACGGCTGGCAGTGCTGGTCGCTTTGCGCCTGCTCGCCCTGTTCGTCGCCCTGTTCACCGCCTGCCGGCCGAGTTGGAAGATCGAAGAGAAGCCGAATCAGCCGTCGCGGTTGCTCATCGGCATCGACATGTCCCGCAGCATGACCGTGACCGACGAGGCCGACGGCAAGTCTCGCATTCAGCACGTCCGCAGAACTCTCGACAAGTGCCAGCCGATGCTCGATAACCTGCGGGAGCAGCAGAACTACGAGGTGGTCATCTACGCCTTCGGGCCGACCGAGTTCACCCCGGCCAGCAAATACGACCCGACCGCCGAACCGACCGCCGAGCGGTCTGACTACGCAACCTTCCAGCGGCGGCTGTACCAGGAGTGGGTGAACGACAAGTACGTCCGCGGGCTGATCGTCGTCGGCGACGGGGCGGACAACGGCGGCGGCAAGGTGGACGGCAAGCCGCTGACGCCCACCGACGCGGCGGCCGAGTGGAAGCTGAAAGGGGTGCCCGTTCAGACGTTCGCCGTCGGCGACCCCGGCACGAACCAGAGCGCCAAGGACGTGGCGATTGCCGAAGTGGTGCTCGACCCCGACCCGGTGGCCATCAAGAACAAGTTCATCGCCCGCCTGCGGGTGAACGCCTTCAAGATGGCCCCGCTCGGCGTGCCGGTGAAGGTGTCCTTCGATCTGGGCGACGGCAAGGGCTACCAGCACGTCGTCACCGAGCAGAAGCAACTGACGAAGGAGACGAACAACCTGCTCGAAATCCCGGTGGACGCCCCGCCGGAGTTGCCCAAGAACGAGAAGGGCGAGGAGCGGCGGCAGATCAAGGTGAAGGTGGAGATCCCGCCGGAGGCGTGCGTCGGCGACACCAACCCGCTGAACAACGTGGTGGAGACGTATTTGAACCTCAACAAAGAGGGGCTGCGGGTGCTGCTGGTGGACCGCTACCGCTACGAGTACGCCCTGCTGGTGGACGCCCTGGCCGCCGACAAGCGGATCGACGTGCGGAAGGTGGACTTGCAGACCGACAGCGGGGTGGAAGACCTGCGGCCGGCGTTCGACTTCGACAAACAGGCCTACGACGTGCTGGTGCTGGGCAACGTGTCGCCGGGGCAGTTGAAGGCCATCGACCCGCAGTTGCCGGAGAAGATCGCCGACCGGGTGAAGAACAAGGGCATGGGGTTCATGATGCTCGGCGGGCACGCCACGCTGAACGGCAGCGTCACCGAGTGGGGGAACGAGACCGGCTGGCGGGGGGTGAAGGCGATCGAGGACATCCTGCCGGTGACGCTGCCCGCCCCGCCGGCGGAGAAGGACACCGACCGGCCGAGGTACATGGTGGTGCCCGAACCGCGGTACGCCGACAGCTACATGGCGAAACTGGCCGACACCCGCGACGTGTCGCTGCAACTGTGGGACAAACTGAACACGCCGGCCAACCGCTCGCGGTTCACCGGGCTGAACCGGGTGATTCCGAAGCAGGGGGTGAACGAGTACCTGTGGGCGAAGAACACCGAGCAACTGGTGGACTTGAACAACCCGACCGCGGCGGACCGACAGTCCGCCCTGCTCGTCGGCCAGCAGCTCGCCAGCGGCACGAACAGCCGGGTGCTGGTGTTCGCCGCCCAAGACACGTTCCTGTGGCAGCGCCTCGGCCAGCCGAAGGCGCAGGACGGCAAACAGATTCACTCCCGCTTCTGGCGGCAACTCATCCTGTGGCTGGCGAAGCAGGACCAGGAGGAGTCGAACGCCTTCGCCCGGCCGGAGTTCCCGCGGCTGAAGGTGAACGACCCGCAGGGCATCAAGGTGGGTCTGCGGGGACCGAACGGGGCGGCCGTGACCGACCCGAAGTTCACGCTTACCGTGACCGGGCCGGGGCTGCCGGAGACGGGCACGGTGGTCCCGGTGGGCGTGGCGGCCGACGGCACCCCGCGGGCGGAGTTCGTGCCGCGGGGCGACGGCGAGTACACGGTTGCGTTGTCCGCCACCGGCAAGGGCGACACGGGCGACGTGACCGGCACGGCATCGGCCAAGTTCCTGGCGATTACCGACACGTCCGAAGAGATGCAGCGGACCACGCCGGACTACGACCTGCTGCGGAGCATGGCTGCCGCCGGCGGGGGCACCTTCCACCGCATCGACGACCTGCCGGCGTTCCTCACCGAATTGCAGAATAAGCCTTACGACACGGTGAAGCCGACCAAGAAGAGCATCCCCGACTGGCGGCCGACGCCGAGCAACCCGTTCCTGCCGCTGCTGGTGCTGGTGCTCACGCTGGTGTTGGGGACCGAGTGGGGGCTGCGCCGCTGGTGGGGGCTGGTGTGACGTTTGGCGAGCGG
>JANNDF010000645.1:0-1321 GCA_031387445.1 Planctomycetia bacterium | reverse complement strand
CTTGCCGTCTTTGTCGGTCAGTTCGAGCCGCTTCTCGTGGTGCATGTACCCGCCCACCAGCACGCCACCGGCCGGCTTGCCGTCCGGCCCGACCACCGTCACCTTCAGTTCGTCCGGGAACGCCTTGAAGTCCTTCGGCGCCCGCTTCAGGGTGAGCACCACGTCCCGCTTGGTGACGAGGGTGAAGTCGGTCGGCCGCTTGCCCTCGGTGTTCAGTTCCAGAGCCAGGGTGAGGGTGTCGCCGTCCAGCTTGTACAGCGCCGGGATGGTACACGGGCTGAGCTTGAGCGGCATGCCCTCCGACGACAGGTCGAACAGGTCGGTCTTGAAGTCGATGGCCTTCTTCGCCTCGTCCACGGTGAACGAGCCGGCGAACGGCTTGTCCGACCCGTACACCTTGGTGATGCTGAACTTGCCGTCGGCCACGGTGACCACCGACCCCCACACCTGGGCGAGACCGGAGGCGCGGGTCATCTGGTAGCCGTCGAACACCCACGTCCCGTTCAGCCGCTCGGCGTCGGTCTTCGGCGGATCGGCCGCGAACAGGGCAGTACTGGCGAGCAGCACGGCGAGGCTGGCGAGTCGCACGGGGAATCCTCCGGAGGTCGGCGAGAGGTTAAAACTATGACGCCGGTAGGCCGTTCCGATTTCTCGCTCCGGCCGGTCGTCCCGTACCATATCCACATCCCTCACCCTCCCCCGGAGCCTGTCCCCCGATGGCCGTGTTCGTCACCAAGCCCGCCCCCGAGTTCTCCGCCCTGGCCGTCGTCAACGGGGCGATCACCGACAAGCCGATCAAGCTGACCGACTACCGCGGCAAGTACGTCGTCCTCTTCTTCTACCCGCTCGACTTCACCTTCGTCTGCCCGACCGAGATCATCGCGTTCAGCGACCGCGTGGCCGAGTTCGAGAGCCGCGGCGTGCAGGTGCTCGGCTGCTCCATCGACAGCCGGTTCTCGCACCTGGCGTGGATCAACACCCCGCGGGCGAAGGGCGGGCTGGGCGAGCTGAAGTACCCGCTGCTGGAAGACCTGACGAAGAAGATCAGCGCCGACTACGGCGTGCTGCTCGAAGCGGGTGTGGCCCTGCGGGGGCTGTTCGTCATCGACAAGGACGGGGTGGTGCGGCACAGCACCATCAACGACCTGCCGCTCGGCCGGAGCGTGGACGAGGCCCTGCGGGTGATCGACGCGTGGCAGCACTTCGAGAAGCACGGGGAAGTGTGCCCGGCCGACTGGAAGCCGGGCAAGGACGCGCTCAACCCGAAGAAGGCGGGCGAGTACTTCGAGAAGGCGAACAAGTGACCCGTGCGGGCGAGCGG
>JANNDF010000576.1:0-5315 GCA_031387445.1 Planctomycetia bacterium | reverse complement strand
GGGGTGGGACGGTTCATGCCGGGCGTTTCAGCGAGTGATCGTCACCCGCAGCGGCGTAAACGCCGGGCGTTTTCTCACCTCGGCCAGGACCACCCGGCGGACGGCGGCGGTGAACGCCTTGCCGTTCAAGACGCGGCGGATCACTCGCACATCGGCATCGGACATCACGTCGGGGATGCGGAACGTGAGGTGCCACTCGTCGAGCAGGACAGTTTTCGACATGAGTGAGTCTCGGGGAGTGGGTGTGAAAGGCGAAGGGGATCGTGTCCTCGTCCGCACGGGCTGACGCACCGTTCAGGTGCGCGACCGGCCGGACGAATCGTGATCCCCCTTCACCACCTGACTTCAACGGGCGGCGAGCCACCCGCCCTTCCGCAGTCCGCCCGTCAACTGGGCCACGGCGGCGGTGACGGCCGCCCCCACCCCGCTCACCGCCGCGGCGAGGGCCGGCGGGCAGAAGCGGTAGACGAGCAGGGCGGTCAGCCCGACGGCCAGCCCGACGCCGAGTGTCACCAGTGCGATCCGCTTGAGGGGGAGCACGGCGGTGAGCATGCGGGCGGTCAGCGTCACCGCTTGGACTGCCGCCGTCGCCCGGTCAAGGGCAGCGTCCTTCCACTGCGTCAGCTTCGCCTTCACCGTCTGCCACCAGTTCGGCTTCGTCACGGTCGGCACCGCCGGGGTAATGGGCGGGGTGATCCCGCCGGCGAGCAGCGCCCGCACCTCCGGGTTGGTCAGCAGTTCGAGCACCACTTCCTTCATCGCCTGCTTGGCCCCCTCCTTGCACGCGTCGGCGACGGCGGCGGGGAGGGCGTCGGCGAGCACGTCGAGGATCGAGTCGAGGCGGTCGAGTTGGTCGCCCAGTTGCTTGCGGGGCGGGCGGCCGTTTAGGGTCGCGGTCATCGGGGAGTCTCCTGGGAACAGAACGACCCGCCGGGGATCAACCCGGCGGGTCTGGGGTTGGATGATGCGGGTGACTATTCCAGGCATTGCGGGCGGTGCGGGCGCAGCGCCCGACTCACCGCCGACAAATCAGCCGCGGCGGCGAGGGCGGTGGCGGCGGCGTGGGTGGCCGGGCCGCCGAACAGGACGGCCAGGGCGACCAGCCCGCCGACGGCGACGGCGACCGGGAGCGACCCTCGGGTCAGCACCCACCGGCCGGCGGCCAATCCCGCCGCGACGGCCAGGCGAGTGCGGTCGGCGGCACCCAACGCCTGGTCGGGCAGCGGCGGGGGCGGGGTGTCGTCGGCGTCGTGCCACCCGCTCGGATCGGCCCAGCGGTCGGCGGCCGGGTCGTCCCACGGGTCGGGCGCGTGGCGGAGTTGGCTTCTGGCCGGTACGTCGTGGCTCTCACCGGTCAGGGCGGCGGCGACGGCCAGCCGCACCGCCTCGCCGACGGCCTTTCCAGTCTCCCCGGCGATGGCCTCCCGCACCCGCGCCTTCAACTCGCCGAGGGTGTCGGTCAGCCGGCGGGTGGCGGCGGACAGCAGGCGGGTCATGGCCCCTCCCGGTCGGGCGTCAGGTTGAGCGACTTCAGGCTGGCGTACACGCCGGCCAGCGCTTTCTGTTCTTTGCGTCTGCCCTTCAACGCGGTGACCAACTTGGACGCGGCGGCGTGGGCGTCGGCCAGCGACTGCCGCAACTGCTCGGCCAGGGCGAGCGGGTCGGGCGCGTCCGGCGGCGGGTGCGGGCGAAGGGGTTCGGGATTCACGGCGGTCCTCCGTGGGGGTTGGGGGTTGGGGTTCTGTGGCGGGACGTGGGTGACGGCTTCGACCGAGTCGCGGACCACGTCGTCTTCGCCGAGTGGTGCGGTCACGAGTTGAAGGCCGGTCCCCTCGAACACGACGGGCTTGTCCGCCGCCCACACCTTCACGGTCAAGCCGCCGAGCTTCAGAGCTCGGCCCACGATCGAGCGGTCGAGGGCCACTCGCACGTGCGGACCGGAGGCCGGCGAACGAGACAGCCGCACCCGCTCGGTCCGCTCGCCGTCGGAGGCGAGCACGCTCACCCCGCCGTTCAGCACCAGGGTGACGGGTCGGCTCGGGTCGTCCGGACTCGGCAACGCGTTCAGCTTCGCCAGCAGGTCACGGGCGTCGCCCTCGTCGATCCCGCCGACCGTCGGGCGGGATCTGGGGATGACGGCGGCCACGTCCGGGTAGCGGCCGGGCACGACCGGCACCCGCACCGTCCACGGGCCGGCTTGAACGGCGACGGTTTGTTCCACGATGCCGACGCTCACCTGGGTCTGCGACGACACCTCCGGGCCGCCGAACACCGGCACGGCCGGCACCAGTCGGTCGTCGGCGAACGGCAGGGGGAACGGGCCGGCGAGCAGGGCCACCTTGCCGTCCGAGCCGACGACCCGTTTCGATTGGCCCGACAGGCACAGGCGGTCGAGGGCGAACCGCGGGGTGGAGCCGGTGCGGGCGGTGGCCTGCCCGCACGCGTGCAGGGCGGCGAGCAACTTCGCCGGGCACGGCACCGTATCGGTCAGTTCGGGCAACGGGTCGTGCGGGCGGCCCGGCTTGAGGGCGGTGAACGGGTGGACCTGCGGGCCGGTCGCGTCGGCCCAGCGGGCTTCGGCGGACAGCCCGCGGGTGCACCGCAGTTCCACCGGCCCGCGGGCGGCGGCGACGGCGGACAGCACCTCGAACGGCACCACCAGCACGGCGTCGGCGACGGCCGCGTCGGCGGTGAACGCGAGCACGACCCCGTTCGGCAACCGGGCGGTGGCGGTGAGCACCTTCGCCGTGACGCGCAGAACCACGTCCGGCGGCGGGCCGGTCGGCTTGCCGGCGACGCACCGGGCGGCGACGGCGGCGAACCTCCGGGCCAAGCCGGGGGGAAGGACGATCACGTCAGTCACCTCCTTCGGATGTGGGAGTTCAGTCCACCCGCCAGCCGGCCGCGATCAGTTCCTCCGGGGTGTCGAACACCTCCTTCGGCAGGGCGAGCAGCTCGGGCAGGGACGGGGGCAGGGTGAACAGATTGGTCAGGAAGACTGAGGCTGAGAAACCGGTCAGCCGGCACAGGCCGAAGGCGTCGAACAGCACGCCCAGTTCTTCGTCCCCGTTCGTCCGGCGGACGACGGGCAGGAACGGCCACACCGGCCAGGTGGCCGGGGTGGAGAGGACCAGCCGGTGCCGGACCAGCGGGTCGGGTTTCGTGGCAGTGGTCAACGGATCCTCCGGTGAGTTCAGGCTACGGCGACGGGGCCTTCGGCCAGGTGTTCCACCTTCGCCCGCAACTCGGCCCGGGCGGCGGCCAGCGCGCGGTCCAGGTTGGCCTTCGCGTCGAGCAGGTACTCGGCGTAGGCGGCCACCTTGAACTGCGTCGCGCGGACCTTGTCGGCGGCGCGGTCGAGCGTGCCGTCGCGGGTATCACTGCCGAAGGCGGCGATGGCCTGCCGGTGCTCGGCGATGAGCGCCGCAAGACCCGCCGCGACGGCGTCCTTGACCGAGCGGTCCCCTTCGCTCGTGCCGGCCGGCACCGGGAACCGCAACACCTGCCCGCCCAGCCGGCCGAGCAGGGACTGGATTTTCTCCACGAACCCGACGTGCCGCTCGGGCACGAAATAGACCCCGCCCTGCGGTCGAACGGGGAACAGGTCGGCGTGCCGCTCGAACAGCTTCTGCACCACGCGGGTGACGTCCGCCCCGGTGCGGGCGGTGACGGCGCGGTCGAGTTCCTCCTGTGCCAGCGTGGCCAGTCCGGGCAGGTCGCAGGTGACTCGGCCCGTCTGCTTGTCCAGGGTGAGCATGGTTTCGAGCGTGTACTCGATGCGTTCGGTGCTGCGGGTCTCCTGGGTGAACTGGAAGGTGAGCGTGGCGTCGTCCTCGGCCACGCGGCGGATGATGCGGGCGTCGGACAGCTTCTTGCACGCGCGGGTGAACGCGTGCCGCGGGGCCAGTTCGCGGGCGACGGCCGGGTCGAGGGCGGCATCGGTCAGCGCTTCGACGAGGGCGGGGTGGGTGACGGCCACGCCCGAGCACGTCCAAGAGATCACCTCGCCGAGCAGTTTGGTGCCGGCGGGCAGGGAGACGGGGACGGGCGCGGGGGAACGGGCCGCGGCGAGCGCGGACATGGGAACCTCTTGGGGTGTGGGTGACGGAACGGAACGACCCGGCGGGGTGAGCCGCCGGGTCGCGGGGAGTGGGAACCGGATTACAGCGACAGCACCCGACCGACGGCGTCGGCGTCGGGGGCGAGGGTGGCGACGAAGTGCAGTTCATCACTCACCGCGGCCAGGTCGCCGGCGGCGGTGTTCAGCACCAGGGTGACCAACCGGGCCTTCGCCTGCCGCTTCCAGGCGAGGAAGGCGTCCCGCACGTCGGGCGGGATGCGGCAGACGGCGTCGGTGACGAAGATCACGTCGGTGACACCGGCGGGCGCCTTCAACTCGGCGAACAGGCGGGGCAGTTCACGGACGGGCACGTCCAAGTCCGACCCGCGGCCGAGGAACGCACTCAGCCAGTCGAGCAGTCGCGTCTCGTCCCAGCGGCCGGGCGGCAGCGGCAGCAGCCGCTCGCCCGTGTCGCCGCTGTACGCGACCAGCGCGCACCAGCGGCACTGGTGCCGGGCCACCCACGCCAGGGCGAGGGCCAGCGCCTTGGCCGTGTGGATGCGGTCCCCGCCCATGGAACCCGACTCGTCCAGGCAGACCATCACCGGGCCCTTGCCCACCGGTTCGACGGCGTGGTGTTCCCGGCAGAAGGCTTGCCGTTCCACGATCCGCCGCAGGGTGTCGAGTTCCAGTTCCGGCACCATCAGCTTGCCGAGTTCGACGGGCAAGAGCCGGCCGATGTCGCCGCCGGGTTCCACTCCGACCACGTCGTCGAGGCCGTGCGTCACCTTCTGCCGCTGCCTCGACTGCGCCACCCGCCGGAACCGCCCGGCCAGCTCGCAGATCTTCCGCAGCGTGGGGTCGTTTCGCACTCTCCGGAACAGGCCGGCCACCGCCTTCGGGTCGTGAGAACCGGGTGTGCCCGGCCCAATCCCCAGCGCACTCGCCGCGTCGTGCAACTCCGACACCTCCTTCCCGGCCTCGGCCACCGCCCGGCCGACCGCCCGCAGGGTGGCCATCTCGTCGGACAGGTCATCGACGGCGGACGATCCAGCACCACCGCCGTCGTGCTTCGAGTCCTCCTTGTTCAGTCGTGTGAACTGCTCGGCGAAGTGCGTGGCGGCGATGGCCGACGCCGTGTCGTCCAGCCGGGTGGCGGCGTGCAGCGAGCGGTATTCCGGGGTGTCGAGCAACTGCGCCAGGAACCGGTGCCGTCGCGGGTCGCGGCACGCGTCGAGGAGTCGGGGGTCCGGGT
>JANNDF010000602.1:0-1390 GCA_031387445.1 Planctomycetia bacterium | reverse complement strand
CCGGTGGTCATCCCCGCCGGCGTGAAGGTGAGCGTCGCCGGCGGCGTGGTGAAGGTCGAGGGGCCGAAGGGCAGGCTCGAAACCGCGTACCACCAGAACATGGTCGTCACGGTCGAGGGGCCGCAACTCACGGTCCAGCGGCCGAACGACGAGCGCCAGAACCGCGCCCTCCACGGCCTCACCCGCGCGCTCATCAACAACATGGTGGTGGGCGTCAGTAAGGGGTACGAGCGGAAACTGAGGATCGAGGGCGTCGGGTATCAGGCGGTGGCGAAGGACGGCAAGAACGAGAAGGGTGCGGCCGTCAAGGGCGTCGAACTGATGGTCGGGTTCGCCAACCGCCCGACGTTCATGCCGCCCGACGGCATCACCTGTCAGGTGGTGGACCCGACGACGATCCTGATCAGTGGTGCGGACAAGCAGAAGGTCGGCCAGTTCGCCGCCGAAATCCGGTCGGCCAAGAAACCGGAGCCGTACAAGGGGAAGGGTGTGCGGTACGACAACGAGACCGTCCGCCGGAAGGAAGGGAAGTCGTTCTCGGGCAAGTAACTATTCCGTCCTTAGTCATTGGTCCTCAGTCATCAGGCCGGTCGGCAATCGGCCTCTGAACTCGGGACTAATGACTAGTGACTAAGGACCACGACGATGGACGCACAGAAACTCAAGCAGAAGCGGGGCGAGCGGCGGAAGCGGCGGGTGCGGAAGGGCATCCGCGGCACCGCCGTCAAGCCGCGGCTCAGCGTGTTCCGCTCGAACTTCCACATCTACGCCCAACTCATCGACGACGAGGCCCAGGTGACCCTGGCCGCCGCCTCGACGAGTGCGAAAGGGGCGAAGGTCGCGAAGGGGTGGAACATCGCCGCGGCCCTCGTCGTTGGTAAGGCCATCGCCGAAGTGGCGAAGGCCAAGGGCATCAGTGAGGCCGCTTTCGACCGCGGCCCGTTCCGTTTCCACGGGCGGGTGAAAGCCGTCGCCCGGGCCGCCACCGACAACGGTCTGAAGTGCACCGGTCCCGAAGAGGCGCCGAAGGCGCCGAAGGAGACCAAGCCGCCGGCCGACGCGAAGAAGGACGGCGGGGCGAAGAAGGAAAAGAAAGACAAGAAGGCCGAAGCGACGGCGTGAAGTGTTCTGCTCGCTCCGCGAGCGGACCACCTCAGCCCGCTCGCGGAGCGAGCAGAACACACCGAAGCGAGAACCCCGGACGGCCGCGTCCGTTAGAACTAGCACCGAGAGGTGAGTGATGGCGAACGAGCAAGAGACGACCGGCACCGCCGCCGCTCCCGTAGCCCCGGCTGACGCCGCCCCGCCGCCCCCACAACAACACGGGCCGAGTGGTGGTGGTGATGGCGGCGGTCGTGGGCCGGATGGCGGCGGCCGTGGCGGTCCCGGC
>JANNDF010000591.1:0-4061 GCA_031387445.1 Planctomycetia bacterium | reverse complement strand
CCGCTCGCGGAGCGAGCAGAGCACACCCGACGGCTCACGCTACCGACTCGCCAACATCGATCCGCCTTGACCAACTCCCCCAACCGGCCGACAGTAAACCCTTCGCCACACGCGAGACGCTCTCATGTCGGACGACCTGTTCGCCAACCTGCCGTTCGGGGCCGCCCCCGCCCCGACGACCCTCAACAGCTACGACGAGGTGCCCTACGCCAGCAACCCGTTCGCCCAGACGCACCCGTCGCGGCTGTTCACCATCGGCACCCTGTTCGGGCTGAAGCCGGCCCCGCCGCAGCGGTGCCGCGTGCTGGAGCTGGCGTGCGCCGGCGGCGGCAACCTGATCCCGATGGCCGAGTACCTGCCGGACAGCGAGTTCGTCGGCATCGACCTGTCCGCCAAGCAGATCGCCGACGGGCAGCAGATGGTGAGGCAGTTGGGCCTGACCAACGTGACGCTGAAGAAGGTGGACATCCGCGAGGTGGACGCCGCCTTCGGCACGTTCGACTACGTCATCGCCCACGGCGTCTACTCGTGGGTGCCGGCGAGCGTGCGGGAGAAGATTCTCGACGTCTGCCGCACGCTGTTGTCGCCGAACGGCATTGGCTACGTGAGCTACAACACGTTCCCCGGCTGGCACATGCGGGGGATGATCCGCGACATGATGCGGTACCACTCGGCCCGCTTCCAGACGCCGACCGACCGCACCAACCAGGCGCGGGCGCTGCTCGACTTCCTGGCCACCTCCGTGCAAAAGGAGGGGCCGTACTCGCAACTGCTGAAGGAAGAGCTGGAAGGCCTCCGCCACCAGACCGACCACTACCTGTACCACGAGCACCTGGAAGAGGTGAACGAGCCGGTCTACTTCCACCAGTTCGTGGCGGCGGCGGAAGCGAAGGGGCTGAAATACCTGGGCGAGGCCCGCGTGGGCACGATGGTGACGGGCAACTTCGGCCCGGAGATCGAGAAGACGCTGCGGATGCTGGCGACCGATCAGGTGATGGCCGAGCAGTACATGGACTTCCTGCGGAACCGCATGTTCCGCGAGACGCTCCTGTGCCACGCCGCCCAGTCGCCCAGTTGGTCGGTGGCGCCGGACGCCCTGCGGGCGCTGCACGTGTCGTCCGTCGCCCGCCCGCAGCCGGCCGAAGGGCAGGCCGAACTCAACACCGCTGACGAGTCGCCGGTGACGTACCGCTCGCCGTCCGGCATGACCATGACCACCACCCGCCCGCTGCTGAAGACGGCCATGCTCATCCTCCAGCAGGCGTTCCCCGGCAGCGTGCCGTTCGACGCTCTCAGGCGGCAAGCCCGCGAGCGGCTGGGGGGGCGGTCGGACGACGCGGCGAAGGCGGCCGAGGACACCACCCTGATCGCCGTCGGCCTGCTCAACTGCTACATGGGGTCGGACCTGGTGGAGCTGCACGGCATGCCCATCACGTTCGCCCGTACCGCCGGCGAGCGGCCGGTCGCGCTGCCCCACGCCCGCCTGACCGCCGCGAGTGGCACCGTCGCCAACCGCCGGCACGAGGTGGTGCGGCTGACCGAACTGGACCGGCGCCTCATCCCCCTGCTCGACGGCACCCGCGACCGCCCGGCGCTGGTGAACCAATTGACCGACATCGCCGTGAGCGGGGCGCTCACCGTCCGCAAGGACGACAAGCCGATCACCGACCGCGACACCCTTCACGCGGCGCTGGCGTCGATCATCGACGAGGCGCTGACCAAGGTGGCCAACACGGCCGTGCTGGTGGGGTGAGCGTTCGCTCCCCTCTCCCCTTGTGGGAGAGGGGTTGGGGGTGAGGGGGGTTCCTCCACCCTACCCCTCGTCCCGCACCGTCTCGCCCTCCTCCCAGTAGCTCGGAGCGATGAGTCCCATCGTGGCGAACGGCTCCGGGCGGTCCAGGTCGCCCTTCTCCCGCGGCACGGCCAGGTTCAACGCCACACACTCGCCCGCCCAGGCGTGGTGTTTGGCCTCGTCCAGCGTGTCGCAGAAGTGGACGTTCCGCTTGCACGCCCCGCAGTGCCGCACCTGATCGTCCTCCGTCGGAGTCATCTCCGCCCACTGCTTGGGGCATTCGAAGGCGAACGACACGGTTTCGAGCGACCGCCGCAGCCGCCAGTCCTTGATCGCCGTCCCGCCGACGGCACAGTTCTCGACCGCCGCGTGGCTGACCGCCGCCAACCACCCCACCGGCAACTTCTCGGCCAACTCCCGCACACGCACACGATCCCGCTTGTGCTGCTGCCCCTTGCCGTACCCTTTCCCGAAGGCGACCACCAGCCGCAGGAACTCGGCCTTCTCGCCCGCCGCGTCGGTCTGCTGTTCGTCCAGCCAGTCGGCGTACACCAACCGCGGCAAGTCATCCGCCGGCTTCGCCAGGATCGCCCGCAGGAAACTCCCCTCGTCGGCCATGTGGTTGCTCCGGTGAATGGTTGAGTATGACCGGGAAGCCGGCTACGAGTTTCGCCTACGTTCTTCTCGCTCCGAAGACACCTCGTCCGGTTCGTTCGCCAGCCGTTCCCGCTCAGCCATCCGCTCCCAGGCCCGGCTATTCGGGAGCATTCGCCCCATCAGTCTTCGCGGCGGGTTCAGATCGTCTCTCTTCCGAGGGATGGCAATGTCCACCGCCACACAGTGCCCCTGCCGGGCGTGGGCGCGAGCGTCGCCGATCGTTTCGCAGTAATAAACGGACTGCTTGCAGGACTCGCAGTGCCGCACGGCGACTTCGGGTGTCGGCGTCAGCGATTCCCACTTGAGCGGGCACTCGAACTCGAACTGAACGGTTTGCAACGGCCGCCGTATCGGATTCACCGACTGGGGGCAGTTCTCCATACTCAACCGACTCACTACTGGAAGCCAATCGGTTGGCAGGTCGCGGGCCAACTCCTTCAGTCGCCTCTCCAGTTTTCGGCGATGCCGCTCTCGCGATTCGTTCAGCAGAGCCGCAGTCCCCCTCAAAAACTCCGCCCTACTCTTGGCCTCATCCGTTTGCTGCTCCTCCAGCCAGTCGGCGTACACCAGTCGCGGCAAGTCGTCGGCCGGGTTCGCCAGGATCGCTTGCAGGAAGCTCCCCTCGTCGGGCATCGGTCGCTCCTTTACCAAGTGGGGTAGAATACCATCCTAACCCCTGACACCGGCTCATTGGAACGGGTTCGACGATGCCCACAAACCCATACGAAGTTCTCGGCGTGTCGCGGTCGGCGTCGGCCGAGGAGATCACCAAGGCCTACCGCAAGATGGCCCAGAAGTATCACCCCGACCGCAACGCCGGCGACAAGGCGGCGGAGGCGAAGTTCAAGGAGGTGAACAACGCCTACGAGGTGCTGTCCGACCCACAGAAGAAGCAGATGTTCGACGCCACCGGGCAAGTCGGCGGGGCGGGCGGATTCCCCGGCGGGCAGCAGATGGACCCGCAGGCGGCGGAGGAGCTGTTCCGCAACATGTTCGGCGGCGGCGGGGCACCCGGCGGCGGGTTCGACTTCGGTAGCGCGTTCGGCGGGGGCGGGAAGCGTGCGGGCGGGAAGCGTGGCGGCAGTCGGGCACGCCCCCAGATGGAAGACGTGGAGACCGACGTGCGGGTGCCGTTCATGCTGGCGGCCAACGGCGGGAACGTGAGCATCAACGTCGGCGGGCGGGAGATCGGCGTCCGCATCCCCGCCGGCATCGAGGAGGGGAAGAAGCTCCGCGTGCCGGCGTCGGCCACCGGCGGCGTGGACGTCTACCTGAAGGTGCTCATCGACCCGCACCCGTACTTCAAGCGGGAGGGGAACGACGTGCTGCTGGAAGTGCCCATTTCGGCGGCCGAGGCGATCCTGGGCGGGAAGGTGGACGTGCCGACGCTGAACGGCGACACGCTGACGGTGAAGGTGCCGGCGGGCACGAGCAGCGGGGCCCGCGTGCGGCTGAAGGGCAAGGGCATCGCCGGCGGCGATCAGTTCCTGGTGTTCAAAATCGTGGTGCCGGCCAAGCCCGACGACGCGACGAAGGCCCTGATGGAGGAGTACGCCAAGTTGAACACGACCGACCCGCGGGCGAACGCGGGGTGGTGAAAGCTGCGAGCGGC
>JANNDF010000589.1:0-5742 GCA_031387445.1 Planctomycetia bacterium | reverse complement strand
CCGCTCGCGGAGCGAGCAGAGCACTTCCCGGCACCTACAATTCCCCCTTTCCCCCACGAGAACCCCCGCCATGCGGTTCACCAAGATGCACGGCCTCGGCAACGACTACGTCTACGTCGATTGCGTGAACGGCCCGCCGGTCAAAGATCCCGCCGTGATCGCCATCAAGGTGAGCGACCGGCACTTCGGCATCGGCGGCGACGGCCTCATCCTCATCTACCCCTCCGAGGTGGCCGATGCCCGGATGCGGATGTTCAACGCCGACGGCTCTGAATCGGAGATGTGTGGGAACGGGCTGCGGTGCGTGGCCAAATTCGTTCACGACCACGGCATCGCCAAGAAGCCGACGCTGAAACTCGAAACCGGCCGCGGGGTGTTGACCGTCGAGCTGGAAGTGTCGAACGGCAAGGCCGAGCGGGTGCGCGTGAACATGGGCACGCCCATCCTGAAGTCGGCCGACATCCCGACCACCCTCCCCGGCGACCCGCCGGTGGACGTGGAGTTTTCCGCCGGCGGCACCAGCTACCGCGGCACTTGCGTGTCGATGGGCAACCCGCACGTGACCATTTACGTGGACGACGTGAAGGCGGTGCCGCTCGAAGCGGTCGGCCCTAGCATCGAACACGCCGCCGTGTTCCCGCGGCGGATCAACGCCCACTTCGTGCAGGTGCATTCCGCCGGCGAAGTGACGATGCGGACGTGGGAGCGGGGCAGCGGCATTACGCTGGCGTGCGGCACCGGGGCGTGTGCGGTGTGCGTGGCCGGGGTGCTGACCGGCCGCACCGGGCGGAAGTTGCTGGCGCACCTGCCCGGCGGGGATTTGGAACTGGAGTGGAGCGAGGCCGACGGGTGCGTGTACATGACCGGCCCGGCGACGGAGGTGTTCACCGGCGAGTGGGCGGGGGCGTGAACCTGAAATCCCTTGTCACGGACGACACATGAAGATTCGCAACCCGCACCTGATCCGCGCCGCCGGCTGGCTGGGCACGCAAGTGGTCCGCGGGCTGGTCCGCACCTTGCGGTTCGAGTACCGCGCGCTCGGCCCGCCGGTCATGCCCCCGCAGCCGCCGCCCGAACCGCGTAGCATTTACCTGCTGTGGCACGAGACCCTGCTCCTGCCGCTCACCCGGTTCGCCTGCCCGGACGTGAGCACCCTGGTGAGCAGTCACGCCGACGGGCAACTGCTGGCCACCGTCATCCGCACGCTCGGCCTCACCCCCATTTTCGGCAGCACCAACCGCGGCGGCATGCAGGCGGTGCGCGAGATCATCCGCGACGTGTCCGGCTGTCGGCACCTGGCCATCACGCCCGACGGCCCCCGCGGGCCGCGGCGGGTGATCCAGGCGGGCGCCATCTTCCTGGCGGCCAAGACCGGTCTCACCCTCGCCCCGCTCGGCGTGGCGTACCACCGCCCGTGGCGCGCCCGCAGTTGGGATCGGTTCGCCATTCCGAAGCCCTGCACGCGGGCGAAGGTGGTGTCCGGCCGCACGTTCAGCGTGCCCACGAAGGTGCGGAGCGAGGAACTGGAGAAGTACCGGTTGCTCGCCCAGACCGAACTCGACCGGCTGACGCGGATCGCCGAACACTGGGCGGAGACGAACCGCTTCGCCGACGCCGTGCGGGCGGGTGATAGAACAGAGAGCGAACCGTTCGCCACCACTCACACTCCCACGCACCCGTGACCGACGCCCCACACGACATCGTCGCCGCCCTCCGCCGGTTCGTCGGCCACTGGCTCACCCGCCTGGCGGTGAGTTGGATTCTCTGCCTGCTCATCGCCGTGACGCGCTGGCTCCACGCTTACCACTGTTTCGACTCCCCGACCACGAACGACAACTCGTCCGCCGCCGAGCAGAACAAGGTGAGGGTGGACAAAAACAACGGGCACACCTGGATCGACTTCGGCGGGCAGTACGTGTTCGGCCGCACGGCCGCCGAGGGCAACTGGCAGCACCTGTACGACCGCACCGCCCTCCGCCGCACCGCCGACGCCGCGTACCCCATCGACCGGCAGTCGCGGGCGGTGGAGATGTATCACGACAAGCTCGACCAACGCCCGACCCACCTGAGCGTGAGCGACACGAGCAGTGACTCCGACCGCCTGCTGCGGAGCATGATGGGTGACGAGGAGGAGGGGCGGCGTAACGCGAAGTTGGGCGAGGTGGTGGGGGTGGCGTTCGCCGGCGGCACGAACAACCCGTTCGCCGTCGCGGCCTGCGCGGCCGACGCCCATGATCGCACCGAACATGACCGGAACAGCGAGACGCCCGCCCTCGGCAAGAAGAACCTGGGCGGGCCGCTCTACCCGCCCGTTCACGCCCTCTTCTACGCCCCACTCGGCCTGATCTCCAACGCCCAGATGGCGTACCACCTGTTCCAACTGTTCAGCATCGTGTGCGTGTTCGGCTGTGGGCTGGCCGTCCACGCCCTCTCCCGCGGCCGCATCTGGTGGCCGGTCGCCACCACCCTGCTGCTGCTCATGCCGGGCATGCGGCCGGGTATCGACCTGGGCCAGAACCACGCCGTCACGCTGTTCATCGTGCTCAGCGGGTGGGCCGTGGCCGCCCGGTCCAGCCAGTTCGGCGGGGGCATGGTGTGGGGGCTGCTGGCGTTCAAGCCGGTGTGGGGGCTGGCGTTCATCCTCGCCCCGCTGCTCATGCGGAAGTGGAAGTTCGTCGGCGGCACCGCCAGCAGCGGCATACTCATCTGCCTGGCCACCCTGCCGCTCGTCGGCCTTCAGGGGTGGCTCGACTGGTGGACGGTCGGGCGGAGTGCGGCCGACCTGTACAACGTGGACGAGAACTGGATCAACCTGAGCCGCGACGTGTCCGGCATCCCCAAGCGGCTCTACCTGGACTTCTCGAAACCGCGGGCGGAGGTGGGCGACCCGGCCGTCAACCAGTTGTCGAACCTGCTGCTGCTGAGCCTGGGCGTGATCACGCTGCTGGTCGGCACGTTCGGCGGCGACACCCTTCCGCGGGCGTGGAGTGCCATCCGTCACCGCGGGTTCGGGGCGGCGGCGGGCGAGTTCTTCAGCGGGCGGACCACCAGCTACGTCGGCCTGCGGGCCGGCTTCCTGCTGCTCGGCGGGTGGCTCTGCTGCTACCGCTTCATGTACTACGACTCGGTGCTCATCGCGGTCGGGCTGGTGGCCCTGCTGGCGCACCCGAAGTGGCAGACGACCGGCTGGCGGGCCGAACTGAAGGTGCCGAACCAGCCGCCGGCCGGCCGCCGGGCGTTCGTGTTCGTCAACTCGTTCCCGCTCACCATCCTGGTGCTACTGCTGCTCGCCGACAACGCGCTGCTGTACTGCGGCCAGCAGGCGACGTTCGCCAACGACCACATTCAGAAGGAGGTGCCCGACACGCCCCCGACCGCCACAAGACTGGCCGACGACGGCACCACCGTCACCGTGCCCAAGACGAAGTGGGTGACGCGGGAGTTGAAGATGCGGTTCGACTACAACCACCCGGTCGAGACGTTCCTCGTGTTCGCCCTGTGGGTGTGGTGTGCCGGAAGGCTGATCCGCCACGGCGACCGCGAGAAGCACCCGCCGCCCGCCCCCGCCGTCGAGGGGTGAGCCGGTCCGGCGGTTGGTGCCGGGTCGGGGTTCTGATACAGTCTTCGCATCCCGCCTTGCCGCGAGCCTGACCGTGTACAAGTTCAACATCGAAGTGAAACCCGAGGACGAGCCCAAGCAGGATGGTGAGGTGCGGAAGTACACGAACCCTGAGGCGGCGAGCCAGAAGGAGTACTTCGACGAGAATCGCCGGGTGGTGTTCGTGAACGGCATGGACAACAGCGGGCACGATCACGCCTACTCCGCCCTGGCCTTGTCGCTGGTGCAGATGTGCCCGGTGATCGGGGTGTACAACAAGACGGGCGGGGTCTGGGCGGACCTCGCGCAGTGTGTGTTCGACAAACTCCAATTCCAGGGGCCGCTGGCTTCGTCGGCGACCGACAAGGTGGCTGCACGGAACAGCTTCTGGAACCGCCTGCTGAACGGCGAGCGGACGCCCGTGCAGGCGGTGCGGCAGGCGCTCGGGCGGAACGAGGCGCAGTCCGCCCTGTTCGACCTGCTTCGCCGACCGGGGTACGCCCGCTGGCCGGTGTTCGCCCACAGCCAGGGCAACCTGATCCTGAGCAACGTCCTGCAGGGCGTCGCGGCGGTGGACGGCCCGTCGGCCGTCACCGGGCGGGAGGTGCACACGTTCGGCTCGCCGGCGGTGTACTACCCGCCCGGGGTGCGGTTGCACGAGCACGGGTTCACCTTCGACTACGTCAACTGGCTGTCCGGCCTCGACGCCACGTTCAGCATCTCCAAGGTGGGCTGGCCGAGCGGGGCGAAGCAGCCGTTCGCGCACGGCTTCCTCCTCTACCTGAAGGACGACCCGGAGTTCGTGGTGAACCGCTTCCGCACCGGCGGGTGGGGGATGACGTTCAACATGGACGAGCAGGGGTTGGCCGACTGCCTGGCGGCGATGGGCACGAACATGGAGCGGGTGTGGCAGGTGTTCGACCACCTGGCCCGACATCACAATTCCGACGTGGATGACGTCGCCGTACTGTACGTGAACGCAGTTCGGCGGAACGGTGCGGTCGCCTCGGCGCTGAGGGCACGGAAGAACCTGGTGGACCTGCTCGTGCGGTCGATGAGCGCGGGGTGGACCGCGGCGGACGAGAAGGGCGCCATCGCGTGGCTCAAGTCGCTCTAGAAAATGCCGGCCGGCGACAGTACACCCGGAACGGCCGTCAGCGTTCGACGGCCTGACCCACCTCCCGTAGCTCGCACCACTCGACGCCTGATGCGGCATTCTCCCGAAGTCGGGCACGTTTGCTGCTGGACCGACACCGCGGACGACGTTAAGATTCTCAGTCATCCTCTCCCACTCGCCTCCCGTGACCACGGAGAGATTTCCCATGCGCCGCCCGGTTGTCGGCATCGCCACCCAGACACTCCCCGGCAAGGCCGGCGGCGACCTGCCCAACTGCTGGATCATGGGGCAGCGGTACGTCGAAGCGCTCCGCACCGTCGGCGGCATCCCCTGGCTGATCCCCCTGCTGCCCCACGACCCCGACACAATGGCCGGCATCTTCGACCGCCTCGACGCCATCTTCCTGACCGGCGGGGTGGACGTGGACCCGTCGCGGTACGGCGAGAGCCGCCACCCGAAGTGCGGCACCACCGACCCCGACCGCGATGCCGTCGAACTGATGCTGCTCGAACACGCTACCGCCACGAACAAGCCGGTGCTGGCCGTCTGCCGCGGCATCCAGATCCTGAACGTGGCCCGCGGCGGCACGCTGTACCAGGACGTGGCCGCGATGGTGCCGGCGGCCATGAAGCACGACTACTTCCCGACCCCCGACCGCCCCAGCCGCTCGTACCTGGCGCACGACATCACGGTGACGGCCGACTCGCACCTGGGCGAACTGCTCGGCGAGCCGGTGGCCACGGTGAACAGCATGCACCACCAGGCCATCAAAGATCTCGCCCCCGGCTTGAAGGCCACCGCCTTCGCACCGGACGGCATCATCGAGGCCGTGGAAGCGATCGACCACAAGTTCCTCGTCGCCGTGCAGTGGCACCCGGAAGAGTTGTCCGACTCGCAACCCGGCATGAAGCGACTGTTCTCGGCTTTCGCCGCCGCCGCGTGATTTGTTAGCCCGAGGCGCGAGCGAGGGCCGAACCCCCTCTCCGAGATGAGAACTGGGTTTACAGGTCGCAGACAGTCGCCTTTC
>JANNDF010000574.1:0-2984 GCA_031387445.1 Planctomycetia bacterium | reverse complement strand
CGAGCGGAGCGAGTGAACCGGGAGGGGGGTTGTTCAGGGCTACCCACCCCTCTCCCCGTCCGGGGCTACGCCCCGTCCGACCCTCTCCCTCAAGGGGAGAGGGGGACCAAACTACACCCGGCTGAACGCCGGCATCCGCTCTTCCACCGCTTCGGGCACGGGCGTTTCGTCCGTCGGCGTCGGCACGCTCACGGTCGTCGCTTCCACCACCGGCGTGCCCTTCAGCGTCGTCACGAACCGTTCGAGCCGCGTCAGCCCTTCCCGCAGGCGGCCGTCTTCCACCGCGAAGCTCACCCGCACGTAGTCCTTCCCGCTCGGCCCGAACGCCTGCCCCGGCCCGACCAGCACTCGCTGTTCCCGGAGCAGCCGTTCGGCGAAGTCGCGGCCACTCACGCCGAGTTGCGACACCGGCACCCAGCAGAAGAACCCACCGCCCGGCCACGCGGCATCCAGCCCCATCTTCTTCAGCCGGTCTACCGTGTACTGTCGCTTGCTGGCGAACTCGGCGAGCGTCGGGGCGAACAGGTCTTCTTCCGCCTGCACCGCACGGGCGGCGGCCTGCTGGCACGCGGTCGGCACGAACGGGGCACTCAGCAAAGCGTTCAACGCACACGGACGGACGAGTTGCGGGTGGCCGGTCAGCCAGCCGATTCGCAGCGAACCGAGCGCGTACCCGGCGGTCATCGACCCGGCGGAGATGAGCCGTTCGCTCATGCCGGTCTGCGTCGCCAGACTCGGCGGGGGGGTGTCGTCGTAGCGGAAGCGTTCGAAGGTTTCGTCGGCGTACACCAGCACGTCGTGCCGGTTCGCCAGCCACGCGATGTGCTCCACCGCCTCTTGCGTCAGCGTCCCGCCGGTCGGGTTGTTCGGCGTGCTCAGCACCAGCAGCATCGCCCCGCGCATGGCGGTCGCCAGTTGGTCGAACAGGAACCGCGTGCGGCCCTCTTCCATCCACGTCGGCACCGCCCGCACCTTCGCCCGCCGAGACATCGCACCCAGGCGGAACAGCGCCGCCGTCGGGTCGAACATCACCACGCGGTCGCCGGGGTTCACGAACGCATCCAGCACCGCCGCATACGCCGCCGTTGCCCCGTGCGTGACGAACACCTGCGTGTCGGCGTCGACGCCCTTCCGCTCGGCGACGATCTGACGAAGGGCGGGCAGGCCCCACGGGTTCGGGTTGCCGAGCCGATCCGCCGTGAACCGCCACCCGCCGATGGGCGAGTCGAACCGCGGGGCGGCGAGGTTCAGGTTCATCACGTCCGGGCCGTCGGCGTCCGGGAACGTCGCCGGGTCGAGCAACTCATCGAGCGGGGCGGCGAGCGTGCGATCCGACAGGTACTTCACGAACTGCGGCTGACCGCCGGTGTACTTCTTGGCCTCGGCGGTGTGGGCGGCCAGCCCGGTGCGAACGAGCAATTGGCGGGCGAAGAATGGGAGCGGCACGGGTCGGCCTCCTTGCCGAGAGTCGATGCGGTGTGTGCGGATTGTGACAGGCGAAGGCGGGGGTGGTCAAGGCGAAGACGGCGACCGTATATCATTCCGCACATCAACCGGGGGCGCTGGAAATGTCCGTTCGCGTGGCCGTGCTGGGCGGGTCGGGGTACACCGCAGTTGAACTGCTGAAAATCCTGCTGCGGCACCCGCACGCCGAGATTGCGGCCATCACGTCCCGCGATGCCGGCAAGCCGGTGTCGGCCGAACACCCGATCCTGTTCAACCGCTGCGACTTGCCGATGGAGGCGTTCGACCCGGACGCTCTCAAGGCGAAGGGCGTGCAGGTGGCGTTCGGCTGTCTGCCGCATGGAGTGAGCACCGAGGCGACGAAACCGCTGCTCGAACGCGGCATCCGCGTGATCGACCTGAGTGCCGATTACCGCCTGAAGGACGCGAACGTGTACGCCGAGTGGTACGGTTCACCGCACCACGACACCGCAAACCTGAGCCACGCCGTTTACGGCCTGCCGGAACTGTTCCGCGAGCAAATCCGCACGGCGAAGCTGGTGGCCAACCCCGGCTGTTACCCACAGACGGCGATTCTGGGTCTTGCTCCGCTCGTGGCAAAGCAGTTGATCGACCTGTCCACGATTATCGTGGACAGCAAGAGCGGCATCAGCGGGGCCGGCCGCACGCCGAAACTGCCGTACCACTACCCGGAGTGCAACGAGAGCTTCTCGGCGTACAACGTCGGCAAACACCGCCACACGCCGGAGATCGAGCAGGCACTGAGTCACATTGCTGGCGTGCCGATCCAGGTCATCTTCACCCCGCACCTCACACCGATGGACCGCGGCATCTTCAGCACCATCTACGCGAAGTTGAACCGGCCGATGAGCGATGCCGACTTGCTGAGCCTGTACCGCGAACACTACGCCGACGAGCCGTTCGTGCGGGTGCGAGACACCCTGCCGACGACGAAGGACACCGCCCACACGAACTACCTCGACGTCTGCCCGAAGAGCGTGCGGGGCCGGGCGGTGGTACTGGCGTCGGAAGACAACCTGGTGCGCGGCGCGAGCGGCGTGGCCGTGCAGAACTTCAACCTGATGTTCGGGTACGATGAGAAGGAGGGGATGGCGTAATTCTCGGAGATGCCGTCATGCGATTCCCGAAGTGGCCGCGATGGGTGTGGCAGTGCTACGCGGCCACGTTCGCGGCGGTGGCGACGTTCGTAGTGTGTTCGTTCTGGCCGATGTGGGAGATTTGGCCCGGCGGGGTGTTTTGGTATGACGTAGACAATGGGTCTTTGTGGGAGGCGATGGAACAGAACAGGCCGGGGCCTCTCTTACACAGTGCGCAACCCGCCGTCATCACCGCCGTGTCGGTTCACGTTGCGACCATCGTGGGAGCCATTCTCGGCGGGGTGCGGTGGCGGAAGGGGGAGCCGAACCCCCGCGAAGCGGCAGAAAACAGCCAACCGTGAACACAATCACCCCCACCTCTCCCCGCTGGGGAGAGGTCGGTTCAGCGAGCGGAGCGAGCGA